>JACOVV010000209.1 GCA_016177145.1 Candidatus Omnitrophota bacterium
TACGCTGTACGCTGTACGCTACTCACGACGGATCCCTCAACGGCAACCCCGGCAATTCGATCACTTCAGCGGTTAGATTTTCTATCGGCAATGGTGTTCCTTCTTTTGCGTATTCTCGCTGGACATACCCCATGGCGATGGTGGCGCCCCATTTGAGGGAATAACAGGCGCTGGTGATGTGCCCGATTTCGGTTTCATGATCAAACAATGGTAGGGGCACATTGCAATGTGCCCCTACAGGTAAATCACCATCAATTTTCAATCCCACCAATTGCTTTCGGTACCCGCCGTAGGTTTTCAGCCGCGCGACGATCTCCTGTCCCGGATAACATCCTTTGGTATAACTGATCGCACGAAAAAGCCGCGCTTCCGGCGGGGTGTTTTCTTCAGAGAAATCTTTGCCATAGAGAGGGATTCCATTTTCGACGCGGAGGATTTCTTGAACGACCGGTTCAATCGTTTGTAACCCGAACGATTTTCCTTCGCGATAGAACGTGTTGTAGAAAGAATCGAACAGGGTTTTTGGAATAAGGATAAAATAACTAGGATCTTCCTGTCCAACAAAGACACCCGATGGAATCACGGTATTCAATTTCTGCAAAAAATTGACGGATAAAGGACCTTGCAGCGAGAAAACTGAAAAGTCATCACTGCAATCCCGAATAGTTACTTCTTCGGTAATGAGGTATTTCTGTAAATGTTGCTGGACCCTTTCTTTTAGCGAAGAATTTGTCAGTACCAGGAACCGGTTGTCCAGCGCCCAGATCGTTAGATCCGCGATGATTTTCCCTTTGTTGTCCAGGAGGAGCGCGTAGCGAAGCTGTGGAGCGGGGAGGTTTTGGATATCTTGAGTCGTCAGGCGATGCAGAAAAGATCGCGCGTCAGGACCGGTCAGTTCGAGCTTGCCATAGTTAGAACAATCTATGAGCCCGACTTTTTCATGGAGCGCCTGATATTGCTGCTGGATGGCCGAGGTAAACATACGCTGTATTATACTACAAATAAAGGAGTTATACTCAAGCATTTCTCTAGTGGATAGGGTATACTTATACTATAGGGATTGTGTAACAACTCTAAGGGGGAGAAATGGTTACGAAAGGTCGAAGTGGCTTTTCCTTAATGGAGGTCATGGTGGCGGTGGCTCTTTTGGCGCTGGCCGTCACGATGATGATGCCGGTGATTCCGCTGGGGCTGGAACGTTTGCGGGATATGCGGATGCGCGAGACCGCGGTCTGGCTGGCGGAACAAGAGATTGAGCAAGTCCGACAAGTGGTTTTTTCCAATATTACCAGTTCTGCGAAACAGAATACCACCATCTCTCCTTTACAAAAGTCGGTCACGGTCGTAGATCGCTCCAGCACACTGAAAGAAGTCACCGTGAAAATCTATTGGCCGAATGTGCGGTCGGGCGGGGATGAGAAGCAGATTAGTTTGGTTACTCTGATCTCAAAAAACGGAGTCAATAGATGAGAAGAAATGGATTTACTCTGATCGAATTTATAATGGCCAGCGCGATTGGGATTTTTGTCTTTGGAGCAATCGCGAGTCTTCTCATGGGAGGAGTGGCGGGAGTCAAGAGCGTGGGAGAGTTTCATCAGGTTTACTATGAATCTCGACGGGCCATACAGTGGGTCAATCGGGATGTCAAAGAATCCTATTCTATTTTAAATACGGCGACGATCGGAGGGACACCCTACACCACCGACAAAGATACGTTGATTCTTCAGCGCTCCAGCGGCACAGACGGAAATTATGATTACGTCGTTTATGACCTGGTCGGTGATGGAACTGACGCGCTTGGAAATAACATTTACCGTCTGGACCGGAAATTTTTTGACAATTACACCGTTTTGGGAACAACACAAACAGGATCGAGCAATTCGACAAAAATCGTTGCTAAAGATGTCGTGGCTCCCACAGGGAGTCAGTATATTTTTAACGCCGCAGGGACAAAGGTTTCAGTGGATCTGACGATTTCAAGACAACGGCACCGGACAAGAGAGCAGTTAGTTTTACTGGATGGCGGTTCTATCGGAACTCCCGGCAGCGGCAATCAGACAGCAACGTCGTCTCTGCGGCTGGTGAGTGAAATCAAGATGAGGAATTGACATGAATCAACAACGTGGAAGCGTTCTCTTAGGGTCGGTGATGCTGTTGACCGTGCTTTCCATGATTCTGATCGGCGTGGACACGCAGAATCAAGGGGGAAGCGGGTTGATGCAGGTGGTCAACTCGGAACACACCTGGGTCCAGAGAGACTATGCCAATGTAACAGCGCTCAATCTGGCGGAAGCGGGACTAGAGAAAGCGCTGGATGATATGTCGACTAATTGGGCCAGCGGCAACGGGTACAGTCGGAGTGAAACTTTTGCGATCGGGCAGTACTCTGTTCAGACAGTGGGGTCTACATCCTCTTCCTACACGCTGGAAGCGGCCGGATCGGCTTTTTTCAACGACAGCGTCGTCACGCGAAAAGTCCATTTGACTCTTACCAAAGAAGGGGTGGAAGATCCGTACACCATCCTCACCAACGGGAACCTTAATTTTAAGAAGGCGAGCGTGACGATTAACGGCGCCTCCGACGTCGTATTTCATACCAACGGCAATTTCCATTATGACGGGGCAGTGGCTGTTTATACCGAAGACGAATCAGGGCAGACGATTTATGGAGACATCACCGCCTCCGGTAACATTGACGGGAATGGGACACTCGCCAGCGGAACCGCGACGGCTAATTCGCCGAACGTGACATTACCCACGATTAATTTTGATCAATTAAAAACGGACTCTGTCACTCAGATTGACGGCAATTACTCCGTCAATGGCGGGTCCTTGGGAAGCAGCGGCGTTATTACCTATATTGACGGCAATTTGACCTTCGATGGGAGCGTAACTGCCAGGGGGACGATCGTCGTGGACGGGAATTTGGATATTACCGGAAGCGTGAAACCTCCATCAGGAGAAACGTTGGAAATTATCACGAAGGGGAACGTTGATTTTGACGATCAGGGGAATAGCTCCGCCGGGCCTGAGTTAGTCGCGAGCGTTTATTGCGAAGGAAATTTTAAACTCCGTCCGGGAAGCCCCTGGATCGAGGGGTTCGTGGTCGCGACGGGAAACATGGAATTCACTTCAGCCAACGCCGGTTCTTTAAGGATGGATTATCAAGAAAACCCGGACAGCAAATTGACGACGTTTAAAACCAGTATCGCGGATTGGCAGGAGGTTTATTGACATGTAGGGGCAGCCCCTTGTGGCTGCCCGTCTCTAGGAGGATGTAATGAAAAGATCAAAAGGGAGTGTTCTGCTGGGGGCGTTGATGATGATCTCTCTCCTCGCGATGATTTTGGTGGGGGTGGATACTAATGTCCAGGGAGGGAGCGGTTTGATGAGTATGGTCTCCTCGGAACACTCGTGGGTACAAAGAGATTATGCGAATGCTTCGGCGGTCAACCTCGCGGAAGCGGGGCTTGAAAAAGCGCTGGATGATATCGCGGCAAGCTGGAGCAATGGAACAAACTATAATCATTCAGAAACATTTACGAACATCGGGAGCTATACGGTCCAGACGATTAGTTCAACCGCTTCTTCTTATACTTTGAAAGCGACGGGGACTGTTTCCATCTTGGGCAATGCCATCACACGCGATGTTCAAGTGACGGTTAACAAGGGGGCCGGAGGAAGCTCTCCCTACGCGGTTGTCAGCGGGGGGAACATGGAGTTCGGAACCTCAGCAAGCGTCCTGTATCAAACTCCCGCCGTCGGTCTGCATACCAATGGAAATTTTGAGATGACAGGAGCGATGGCGGTCTACACCGTCAATCAAAGCGGGCAGACGGTGTTCGCCGGGGTGACCGCCTCTGGAGATATCGAAGTCAACGGCGCCCTGGCCGCTAACCCTAAAACTGAAGATGCTCCTGAAGTCTCACTGCCGACGGTTGATTTTGCGGCATTGTTGACACAAGCTTCCAATACGATCAACGGGAATCTGGAACAATCAGGGGGATCGTTAGGGACCAATAATACGATCACCTATATTAAAGGAAATCTGGAGTTAAATGGCAACGTGACCGCCGCGGGAACCATCGTTGTGGATGGGAATGTGGAAGTAGATGGGACGATCAAACCTGCCAGCGGACAGAATCTGGAGATTCTCACCAAAGGAAATTTCGAATACGATGATCCCGGAATCAGTCTTCAGCCGGAATTAGTGGCGACCGTCTATGCTCAAGGGAACGTTGAGCTGGATTCTGGAAGCCCATGGATTAAAGGGGCGCTCATTTCCGCAGGAAATTTTGAGTTTGAAGGGGGAGCGCTCGTGCTCACATACCAAGCTAATCCTGACACAAAGATCAGTTACAGTGGCGGGACGACGGTGCAGGATTGGAAGGAGATATATTGACCTGTAGGGGCAACCCTTGTGGTTGCCCTTCGTAGGGGCGGGGTTACCCCGCCCCTACGTGTTATAATGAGAACAGAGATGAGGTATTTCTCATGCCGTCATCACAACAAACCCTCGAACAAACCCTCAAGCAGCTTTCCGAAGAAGGGGAACTTTACGAAAAACTCCCCGACGGAAAGGTCCGTTGTTTTGCCTGCGGGCACCGGTGTCTGATTTCAGAAGGCCGCAGCGGCGTCTGCCGGGTTCGATACAATTCCGGCGGCAAGCTTTATGTCCCGACTGGTTATGTCGGCGCTCTTCAACTCGATCCGGTTGAAAAAAAGCCATTCTTCCACGCGCTTCCCGGTTCCCTGGCGATGAGTTTTGGGATGCTGGGATGTGATTTTCACTGTTCCTATTGTCAGAATTGGATTACGTCACAAAGCTTACGGGATTCTGAAGCTGGTGCTCCTCCGCAGGAGCTAACTGCTGAAGCATTTATCCGTCTCGCTAAACAATACGATGCAAAGATCGTCACTAGCACTTACAACGAACCGCTCATTACCAGCGAATGGGCGGTAGAGATTTTCAAGATCGCTAAGAAAGAAGGGTTAGTGACTTCCTACGTTTCCAACGGCAATGGGACACGAGAGGTTCTTGAATATATTCGTCCCTGGGTGGATCTCTATAAAGTGGACTTAAAAAGTTTCAACGATCAGAACTACCGCCGGCTGGGTGGAGAATTAAAAAATGTTTTGCAGACGATTCAATGGCTCCACGAGATAAAATTCTGGTTGGAAATTGTCACCCTTGTGATTCCAGGTTTCAACGATTCTGATGAAGAGTTAAAACAGATGGCTGATTTTCTCATCGGGGTTTCTCCAGATATTCCCTGGCATGTGACGGCGTTCCATAAAGACTACAAGATGACCAATCCCGACAATACCTCAGCGGAAACTTTAATCCGCGCGGCGAATATCGGCAAAAAAGCAGGTTTGAAATTTGTCTATGCTGGGAATTTGCCGGGGATGGTTGGAGATCTTGAAAATACTTATTGTCCGGAGTGCAAAGAATTGTTGATCGAACGGTATGGGTTTAAGGTGTTGCGGAATCGGATAGGGAAAGAGGGGAAGTGCCCGAAATGTGCGGCGGGAATACCTGGGTTTTGGAGAATATAATTGTCATTGCGAGCGAAGTCCGCCAGAGGCGGACAAGCGAAGCAATCTCGCTTTTAAAACGGGATTGCTTCGTCGCTCACTTCGTTCGCTCCTCGCAATGACAATCGAATAAAAAGGAGACTCTTATGAACTGGCTCAACGACCCATGTGAAAAGATGATGACCGAGCGGATCAAAGATTATCTTGCGAACAATAAAGCGGCCAAAATCATTGCCGAGCGTCTCGATCAAACCGGCACCGGCATCCGGCCGATTGTGGACCATGTGACGGTGCGCACGCTCAATGTCGAAGAGAGCGCCAAGGAATTTCTGAATCTGGGATTTGTCTACGATGCGAAGTTGGGTGTCCTAGAGTATGAAGATTGGTGGGCCAAAGTGTACCGCAAAAACGGCTACCCCGCAGTCTTTATTGACCAGCCGTTTGAAGGCAAGCGTGGCGAGAAAAACGTGATCCATGAATGGGTGAGCACCTTTGGCAGTAAGACGTTTCATCACATCGCCATCCAAGTTGGCGATGTCGAAGTAGCGGCCGCCCAATTCAAAAAGTTGGGGATCGAGTTGGCAGGGGAGATTGTGGGGGAAAGAGGATCCGATCTCCGCCAGGTTTTCACCAAGCCCGACATGAAAAACGGTAAACCGTTCACCGTCCTAGAAATCGCCGAGCGCCACCGCGGTTATGAGGGATTTCTCCCCCCGCAGGCGAATAAATTAATGGAATCTACAAGGTTGAAAAAAGGAGCGTATTAGTTTTGATCCGTTCCTCTGATCCCGACATTATCCGTCCCTACCTAGAAGACGCCTCTAATCTTGCTGGAGGGTTTGCCAACGAGGTTGTTTTCCCTGAGAATGAGAAAGACGTTTCTCAAATTCTAGCGGAGGCCTCGGCAAAGAAAATTCCAGTGACGGTGGCGGGGAATGGAACGGGATTAACCGGCGCGCGGATTCCATTCGGCGGAATTGTTCTCTCGACGGAAAAATTAGGCGGGATTCAGGAAGTTGATATGACTAAGCGATACGCCGTGGCTGGCGCCGGAACGACATTACGCCAGCTTCAGGAAAGTGTCAATGAAAAGGGGTTTTTATACCCGCCCGACCCGACCGAGCAGAATGCTTTCATCGGGGCGAGTGTCTCCACTAATGCCTCCGGGGCGCGCAGTTTTAAATACGGAGCGACACGCCGCTGGATAAGGCGGCTCAAAGTGGTGTTATCGGATGGTTCGGTTTTGGATATACAAAGGGGACAGCGCCCTTTTTTACGATTTGAGAAAGAGAAAAAGGGCGCTGTCCCCCTTGTCCCCACTTATCGAACGCCTCCAATCAAAAATGCCGCTGGTTATTATGTGGATGATCGGTTAGATCCGGTGGATCTTTTCATCGGCGCTGAGGGAACTTTGGGAGTTGTCACGGTAGTCGAAGTGGATCTGATTCCAAAACCGGAATAATTATTCAGCGGAGTTGTCTTCTTCTCTAAAGAAGAAGACGCGTGGCAATGGGTAGACCAGGCGCGGCGGGAACAGTATGGTGCCAGAGCGATGGAATACCTGGATTCCCGGTCGCTTCAGTTGTTAAGGGAAAAATATCCTCAAATCCCTTCCAAGTCGGGGGCCGCTATTTTCTTTGAACAAGAGATCGCGGGGGACTTAGAAGACTCTATGACTAACCGCTGGCTGGAGTTATGCCAAAGTCACAATGCCTTAATGGACCAAAGCTGGTTTGCCGCAACCCCCGCGGAACAAGGGGAGTTTCGCCAATTTCGTTACGCGATCCCCGTGGCCGTTAATGAACTCCTTCACCAATACCACCAGACAAAAGTCGGGACAGATTTTGCTGTCCCAAACGCCTCTTATTTTGATATGCTAAAAAGTTACCAGCAGACGATGAGGGACTCTGGGTTGACCTATTGTATTTTCGGGCATATTGGCGAAAACCATCTTCATATTAATATACTCCCAAAGAACGAAGAGGAATCGTTAAAAGCGTGGACGATTTATCATCAGTTGGCGAAGAGAGTCATCGGATGGGGAGGGACGATTTCCGCGGAACATGGAGTGGGAAAGATCCGGCGGCAGTTTTTACAGGAGATGTTTGGAATGGCGGCGATTAAAGAGATGGTTGAAATCAAGAAACGATTGGATCCAAGCGGCGTCTTGGGAAGGGGAAATATTTTCCCGGAGGGGTTTTTAGGAGGGGGCGGCCATGGTTAAGATCACGAAGCAATTGTCGGTTTTCCTGGAGAACCGGCCCGGGGCGCTGGCGAAGATTTGCAGCGTTTTGGCGGAAGCCGGGCTCAACGTATTGGCTTTGTCGGTGCACGACACGGTGGATCACGCGATTGTGCGGTTGATCGTGGATCAGTATATTAAGGCGCTGCTGCTGTTGGAACAGCAGGGGTTGTATATTTTAGAGCAGGATGTCGTGCTGGTTTCTCTGGATAATCGTCCCGGAAACCTCGCGGGACTGGCGCAGAAACTGGCAAGAGCCGATGTCAATATCGAATACGCTTACTGCACCGCCATTGACCGGCAGGAAGAAGGGTGCTTGGTCCTGAAAACCGACGCGCCGGAGAGAACATTGGAGTTACTCAGAGACAGACCGGAATAAAGACAGGGTACAGGGTTCAGCGTACAGGGGACAGTTTTTTCTGAACCCTGTACCCTGAACCCTGACCCCTGAAAAACATGGATCCCCGTCTACGCAAAGATGTCCGTTTCTTGACAACCCTCCTGGGCCAGGTGATTCTGGAACAGGAGGGGAAACGCTTTTTTGAGAAAGTGGAGACGATCCGTCTTCTCTCTAAATCCATCCGCCAGAATTCCACCCCGCAGCTGCAACTGGAGAAAGAACGGTTCATTCATTCCCTGACGCTGGATGAAAGCTACAAAATCGCCCGGGCGTTTACCCTTTATTTTCAGTTAGTCAATCTCGCCGAAGAAAGCCACCGCATCCGCCGGATACGGGAGTACCAAAAATCGGAAAGCGCTCTGCAGGAGATGTCGCTTCGCAAACTTTTTCACGACCTCAAACAATTGGGAGTCCCGCACATGAAACTGCGCCGGTTTCTGGACCAGATGCAGGTGGAACTGGTGCTGACCGCCCATCCGACCGAAGCCAAACGGATGACCATCCTGATTCATCTGTTGCGTATGTCGCAGGTTCTCTTCGAACGGGAGAACAACGCCATGACCCTTCAGGAACAGCTCAACACGGAGAGAGACCTTAAGACGATCGTCGAAGTTCTCTGGCAGACTCAGGAAGTCCGCCAGCGCCCCGTCCGCGTGCAGGATGAAGTGGAGAATACGCTCTTTTATTTCGACAGGACTATTCTGGAA
>JACOVV010000185.1 GCA_016177145.1 Candidatus Omnitrophota bacterium
GTAGGGGCGGGTTTGAAACCCGCCCCTACGGTGGGCAGGCCCTCGGCTTCGCCGAGAGGCGAGCACAGGGGCCTGCCCCTACGGCCCTACCTCTATGCCTGCGGCCCTGAGCCCATGTTGAAGGCGGTGGCAAAAGTCGCGAAGGAATTACGGCTGGAGGGGGAGGTCTCCATGGAAGCGCCGATGGCGTGCGGGTTCGGGATTTGCGTCGGGTGCGCGGTGCCGGTGGCGGGCGGGAAATATAAATTGTGTTGCTATGATGGGACGGTGTTTCCAATCAATGAGATTGATTGGAATCGGATTCATTAACGTAGGGGTGGGCCTCGTGCTCGCCTCTCGGCGAAGCCGAGGGCCCGCCCTGATACGACGTGTAGGGGCACATTGCAATGTGCCCCTACGGAAGGGCAACCACAAGGGTTGCCCCTACACGTGATAATTATGAAACCAGATCTCTCAATACAAATCGGCTCCCTAAAACTCAAAAACCCCGTCATGGTCGCCTCGGGGACGTTCGGTTATGGAAAAGAGGCCGAACGTTTCACTGATGTCAGAAAACTCGGCGCTATCGTCGCGAAAACAGTGACTTTAAAGCCGCGCGTCGGCAATCCGCCGCCGCGAATCGCTGAAGTGACCGCCGGGATGCTTAACGCGATTGGCCTCCAGAATGACGGCGTAGACCGCTTCATCGAAGAAAAAATTCCGTATCTAAAGAAATTAGGGATTCCAGTGGTCGTCAGCATTTCCGGTGGTAACAAGGAAGAATGGAGGGAATTGGCTAAAAAATTTGATCGAATCAAAGAAGTTTCAGCCATTGAACTAAATCTCTCTTGTCCAAATATTCACTATTCCCCTCTCCCCCAAAGGGGGAGAGGGCTGGGTGAGGGGGGAGACGGTCTGGAATGGGCTCAGGATTCGTGGTTGACTGCGCTGGCAGTGAAGAGTGTTCGCCTAGAAACAAAGAAATTAGTCATCGCTAAACTGTCGCCCGAGGTCGTGGATATTAAGCCGATCGCGAAGGCGGCCGTCGAAGCAGGGGCCGACGCTATTTCAGTGATGAACACCATCCGCGGAATCGCTATTGATATCGAAAAAAGAAAACCGGTCTTATCCAATATTACGGGAGGATTGAGCGGCCCGGCGATCAAACCGATCGCTCTCCGGTTAGTATGGCAGGTGGCGCAGGCGGTGAAAGTCCCGGTCATCGGCATCGGCGGGATCATGAACTGGAAGGACGCGCTCGAGTTTATGATGGCCGGCGCCACAGCCATTCAAGTGGGGACAGCGAATTACATTAACCCACGAGTGACAGTGGAAATTATCGAAGGGATCGATCAATATCTAAAAGAGCAAGAGATCCAGAATATTCGGCAATTAATAGGAGCCGCGCGGCGATGACAAAATCGCGAGATCCGCTTATTCTGGCGCTCGATCTCCCCACCCTGCGCCAAGCCGCGGAGTGGGTTGACCGTCTTTATCCGGAAATCCAGCAATTCAAAATCGGCAGTCAGCTTTTTACTGCCGAAGGCCCCAAGGTCGTGGAGATGGTTCACAAAAAAGGAGGAAGAGTTTTCCTCGATCTCAAATGGCATGACATCCCTAACACCGTCGCCAATGCCTGCCGCGAGGCGGTGAAGATGGGGGTTTGGATGTGCAACGTCCACGCGTTCGGCGGCGCCGATATGCTCAAGGCGGCCCAGGAGGCCGTTGAGGACGAAAGCCGGCGGCAAAAGGAGAGAGTCCCCAGTTTAATCGCGGTGACGGTCCTGACCAGCATGGACCCGCCGGCCCTTAGAGAAGTCGGCATTGTGAAAGAGATCCAACAGACCGTGCGGGATTTGGCAAAACTGGCGCAGAAGTCCGGTCTGGACGGCGTAGTCTGTTCCGGGCATGAACTTCAGGATGTCCGTTCCGCCTGCGGGGACAAATTCATTACGGTTGTCCCCGGCATTCAAAATCCATTTGAGCCCGTGGCGCAAAAAGATCAAAAGCGGACACTCACCCCCAGACAAGCCATTGCCAACGGGGCCGATTATATCGTCATGGGGCGAAGTATTCTTAACGCGTCCGACCCCGTTCAGTTAGTTCGGCGAATCCGCGATGACCATTAGAAATTTGACCCGTCAAGACCAGGCCGAAGTTATCCGCATTCACTGCAGGAATCTCCCCGAAAGCCCTTTTGTCCAGATGGGGGAGGAATTCTTAAGCGAGATTTATTACCCAACGCTGCTGAAGGACAAAAATACTTTTTGTCTCGGCTGCGAATGGGAAGGAAAGATCGCCGGTTTCATCTGCGGGACCGTAAATGCTTTGGCCCTTTCTCGGAAATTGGTGACATCTAATCTTTTTATATGGCCGACGGTCATAGGCAAAATTCTATCACGGGACCCGCGAAGAATCGGATTTTTTCTGAAATTGATCCGGTTCGCGTTTGAGAAATCGCCGGCAGAAGCAAAGAATATCCAGCCGCAATTACTCTCCTTCGCCATTGATGAGGAATTCCGCTCCGCGGAGTTTTTCAGGAAACATTCGGTCAAAATCGCCAACGAGATTTTTCACGCCGCGGTCACGGAATTAAAACAACACGGAGTTACAAAATTCAAAGTAATCACCGATAGGAAAAACATCGCCAATATCTTTTATCGGAATATGGGGATGAAAATGGCCGCCGCTAACGATCCAAAAAGTGAATATTGTCTTTACATCGGGGATACCGGCTAATGCCGCTTATCCCAAGATCGTCCTACAACGCCCCTGTTTTTCTAGCCAATGGCCACTTGCAGTCCACCCTGCCGACGCTGTTTCGCCGGGTGAGTGGAATCCGGTATCAGAGGCAGAGGATGACTACTCCGGATCAAGATTTCCTCGATCTAGACTGGTCACGGATTGGTTCAAAGAGATTGGCGATTCTTTCCCACGGGCTTGAGGGGAGTTCCCAAAGCCATTACGTTTTGGGAATGGTCCGGGCATTGAACCGGAGCGGGTGGGATGCCCTTGCCTGGAATTTCCGCGGGTGCAGCGGCGAGACCAACAGAACCGTCCGGTTTTATCACAGTGGCGCGACCGAAGATTTGCAGGTGGTCATTTCCGAAGCGACAGCGCGGGCGGCCTATTCAGAAATGGCCCTGGTCGGTTTTAGTCTCGGAGGGAACCTCACGTTAAAATATTTAGGCGAACAAGGAGAGAAAATCCATCCACGCATTAAAAGAACAGTCACTTTTTCAGTCCCCTGTGACTTGGCCGCCAGCGTTGGAGAACTGGCAAAACCGGCAAATCGAATTTACATGAAACGGTTTTTAGTCGTGCTCCATCAGAAGATCAAAGCAAAAATGAAGGTGGTGCCGGGACAAATCAATGATGACGGCTACCAACAGATGAAGGATTTTAAAGATTTTGACAACCGCTACACCGCGCCGCTCCATGGCTTCAAAGACGCTAACGATTATTGGCAGAAATGCAGTTGTAAATCTTTCCTAAAAGCGATCACGATTCCCACGCTCATCGTCAACGCTAAAGACGACCCATTCCTGGCCCCCTCCTGTTATCCCGTCGAAGAAGCCAACGCCAATCCCCATCTTTCCCTGGAAATTCCCGATTCCGGCGGGCACATGGGATTTATGTCTCTGGACCACGGCGGCCAATACTGGTCGGAGCGGCGTGCGGTGGAGTTTCTTAGTCCCTCCTATCCTTTTCTTGACAAACCATCCGCAACAAGGTAAGCTAATAACTAATAGTTATACGCCCATAAGGAATCAATGGCTATCCCAGAATTCGATTCTAAAGGTCTTTTGCCGGAAGGTGTTTACCCTTGTAATGAAAAAGAGTTTTTGAGTCATTTTGGATTTAATGTTGATCGCAGACAGCTCATAGTGCAAGGACTCTTTCGAGTCACTCGGTATTTGGTAAAGCGTCAAGTAAAGCAAATTTTCATCGGCGGCAGTGTGATCACGAAAAAACCATTCCCTGCGGATATTGATGCTTATGTTGTTTTAGAATGGAGAAACCCGCTGTTCGCTGAAATCATCCTGAATCGAGAAGAGTGGCGAAAGATTTATTCTGTTGATTTAAACGCGGCACAGCCGGGCGAAGGCCCTTTAAGTGAAATGGAGTGGCGAGACTTCTTTACAAAAGCAAGGGGAGGAGAATCTGTAAGAGGAATTATCCAACTGAAGCTGGGAGGCGATTGCTATGTTTCAGATCAAGAGTGAAGACCAGAGATTAAAAACGCTCAAAAGAATAGAACAATTTGAACAACAAATCCAGAAGATTCAAAAGGAAGGACCGGCCAGAAAAGCTGAATTGTTCTCCAAGGCGCTTCAGGGACAAATAGAGGAATTTCGGTATCAGATAGGAGAATTTGATCGCCTAAGGACTAATGGAGTTGGGCCGTTTCAAGGAAACCATATCAGCCAAATCGGGCCTTACCTGATCAATGCCCGTATCGCTTCCGGAATGACGCAGGCGGAACTTGCCAAAAAAATCGGCGTTTCACAGCCGATGGTCTATAAATATGAATTAGACGAATATCAGGGACATAGTTTGGATGTTCTGGCCAAGGTTGCGAAAGCGTTAGGGGTGCGCTTGGATGTTTCAGGATATCAGGTATCTAAAGCCGCGAAATACGAACCCGGTAAGCTAAAAGGGGCGATTCTATTTTTCTTGAACAGGATTAACAATGTTTATTTAGGAAAAACAAAACTGATGAAACTCATCTATTACGCGGACTACGAATGGATACAGAAAAAAAGCGCGCCGCTTACCGGCGATACGTATATCGCTTTGCAGCATGGCCCTGTGCCAAAGCATTCCGATGACGTATTGGCGGAAATGGAAAAACAGCAATGGATTCAGTGTGCCAAGACGAAGTTTCATGATTACGATCAAAATCGTTACATCGCGTTGGCCAAGGAAGAGCAAAAATTTTTAACACATGACGAATTGCATCATCTCGAAGAAATTGCCAAACGTTTTGAACATTGGACAGCCACCCAGATGAGCGAATCCACCCATGAGGAATGGCCATGGCTGACGGCGAGGGTAGGAGAGGAGATTAAGCTTTATGATGCTAGGCAGAATCAATGGAAGTGATACAACACGAAGGGCAATAAGAAAACAGCAGTTTAAAATCAAGGAAATGTTTCCATCGGAAGATAATTTTGCTGTCGTCCTGGTAAGATTTCTAGCGGCCTTTAATGATTTACAAGTGATGTTTGAGTGTTATCAGGGATGTGAATATGCGGGAGAACAGGGCGAAATTAAAAAAGATATTACGTTGGCCAAGCGATGCTATTTTTTCAGAATGACATGTGGTCATTTATATGAAGTACTGGAAATCTTAAAAAAATCCATCAATCATCAAAAAGAGATGAAAAACCAGATAAAAAATATAGGGGAAGAAGGGAAACAAGCATGTGAGCGATTGATGTTGATAGTAAATAAACAAGAAAAAGGGTTTTTTAAGCAGTTACTGCTAGTTCGTAACCATGCCTGTTTTCATTATGGACTAAAGAATAACGAGTTGATACAAAATGCATTAAGAGATCTTAAGGAAGAAGAATCAAGTTTTA
>JACOVV010000188.1 GCA_016177145.1 Candidatus Omnitrophota bacterium
ATTCTGAGGAGACCGCCTCGCCAGACGAAGTCTGGCGAGCGAGACGACGAAGAATCTCGCTTTTAAGAACGAGATTCTTCACTTCCCCAGCACTAATTTTATTAAAATTAGTGCTGGGTCGTTCAGAATGACACAGTTATCAGCAGCCGTACCGAAACATAGAAAATCAATCCTGCCAAAACTCGCTGCAGGGAAACCTGCGGCAGACGATAAGCCCCTAATCTTGAACCAAGTTGCCCTCCCAGAAAAACAGCGATTCCCAGCGGCAATAATCCTTCCAACTGGAAAACTCCTTTCTGCCAGTGCCCCATTAAGCCGGCCAGGGAATTCACCACGATGAAAAAACTGGCGGCGGCGGCTGACTCTTTCGCGTTAACCCACCGCATCAACAGTAACAGCGGGCTTAAAAAAATTCCTCCCCCAATGCCGATGAGCCCGGATAAAAAACCAAGAAGCGCGCCAACAGGCAAGCCGAAAATCCACGCCTGCCTGGGAGAAATCTCTTTCGTCGTCTGAAATTCTTTTCCCGCGAGAACCATTCGCGCGGCGACTGCCATTAAAGAACCTCCTAGAAGAAGCGAGAAAAGTTTTTTCCCGATCAAAAAAGTCCCCCCACAATAAGCCATTGGAATAGAGAACACGACAAAAGGGAGTATCTTCCCCAACCGGAAGTGTCCAGCTCGGTAAAAATGCCAGAACCCGCCGGTCGTCACGATTAAATTACAAACCAACGCCAACGGCGGAATTTGCTGGTACGGCAATCCGGCTAAGACCAGAATAGCCAAATAAGAGGACCCGCCTCCAAAGCCGACCATGGAGTAAAAGAGGGCGATGAAGAAAAATAACAAACAAATCCAACTCAATGCCCTCCTCCTCCCATCATCTTGTAAGAGTGTAGAATCGCTGGAAAAATTGCATCGAGTGTTTCTTCAACCCCCTTGGAAGAGCCGGGGAGATTGACGATGAGCGTCTTTCCTTTTTGGCCGGCGATTCCCCGCGAGAGCATAGCGTACGGCGTTCGTTGCTGTCCAAAGGCGCGCCCTGCTTCGAGAATTCCCGGGATCTCCCGCTCGATCACCTGGCGTGTCGCTTCCACCGTGACATCCCGGGGACCCAAACCGGTCCCGCCGGTCGTCAGAATTAACTGAACTCCTCCATCACAAAGTTTCTTGAGCAATTCAGCAATTCGCTGTTGCTCATCCGGAAGAACATGATAAGTCGGTTGAATCCCAAAGCTCTCTAATCGCTCCTGAATGATCTTGCCGGATTTATCCTGTCGCGTCCCTTTAAAGGTCCCATCGGAAGTAACAATGACAGCGGCTTGAAATCCCTTCGGAATCTTCTCCACAAAATCACTCTTGCCACCTTCTTTAGAAACAAGTTTCGTCGAGACAATCTCCATTTCCTTATCCACCGGTTTGAGCATATCGTAAAGAGTCAACGCGGCGACTGAAGCGGCGGTCAACGTTTCCATCTCGACGCCAGTCTTCCAAATGGCTTCCACAGTCGCTGTCACGGTCACTCGATCCTTGCCGACTTCGAATTCAACACTCACCGAATCAATCGGAATCGGATGGCAGTAAGGAATTAGTTCGTGAGTCTTCTTGGCCGCGCTGACCGCGGCCACTCGAGCCACAACAAGCGCGTCCTTTTTGGGGAGATCGTTACTCCTAAGCCGCTGAATTGTCTCCGGTTTAGCGACCAGGGCGCTGATCGCAGTCGCTTTTCTAAGCGTGTTGATCTTGTGAGTGATGGATTTCATGGGTTTATCAGTTCCTCTAAAACGAAACTACTTTGTCGCACTCCTTCACGATCCGGTAAAGATCCTGCATCGTGGACATCGGACAAAACTCCGTTCCTTTGGAGTTGCGAATCTTAAGGCATGTCCCGCACGCGAAGATTTCTCCCCCCGCGTCAACGATGCCCTTCATCTGTTCTGTGATCTTGAAATGTTCGGTGTCCAGCGATTCACATTCGACCCCTTTGGCAAGGAGAAAAACTTTTACGGTGTCTTGCTGTTTGGTGGCAAAAACTCCGAAGCGAAAAGCATTCCATACCGTCTCTGGATCGGATGAGTAAATCACGATGCCGAGCTTCATGTTCTGGCCCTCCTATTGACTACCGCATTTTCCCCGCGTTCCACATTTGCTAAAGAGTTTCTCCATCAAGCAAAAACCAGTGAGCCCCGCGAAGATCATCATCACCGCCACGAAATAAGCCAGGGGCTTAAAGAAAAGAAGCCCGATGATGATGAGTACCCCATTGGTGATTCTTGTCGGATTGATTGAAGCCATGTCACACCTCCAGGTTATGTTATTACCCCTTATCCTCCCAGCGTCCGAATCATCGGGTTTGACGCAAAAATCGAGTCGTAATCTTCGTCGCTTCGAAAGGGTTTCTCGTTAAACCAATTCCCTTTTGGTTTGATCGCGGCCGCATGGCGAATCGTTCGGATGATTTCTTCATCAGGCGCGTTGTTTCGCAAAAGTTCCTTAATGGAAACTTCTTTCTCCGAAAAAAGACAGGGTCGGATTTTGCCGTCAGCGGTCAAACGAATCCGCGAGCAACTGTCGCAGAACGACTCCGTCAGTGAGGCGATGAACCCCACGCTCCCTTTCCCGCCGCGAACGGCAAAGCTCTGGGCGACATTGCCATTGCGCAGTAATTCCTCTAGTTCAAAGTTCTCAAAGACAATCGAACGGACATCCTGAATCGGCAGAACCAGATCCGGCCGCCAACCTGTCCCGCAGAGGGGCATGAATTCTAAGAATCGAACCTCCAGGGGGTAATCGCGCGCTAATCGCACAAACTGAACGATCTCCTGACGGGTGAGTCCTTTCAAAACAACCATGTTTAATTTTACAGGAAATCCCGCTTGAAGAGCGAGAAAAACCGCTTCCAGCACCTGATGAAACGTATCCGAGAGAGTGACCGCCTTAAACCGCTCCGGTTCCATGCTGTCTAAACTGATGTTAATCCGATCTAATCCCGCTTCCTTGAGCGGCTCGACCAGAGGGCCCAGCCGGCTGGCATTGGTGGTAATGGATAAATCTCTGACAGTCTCAATCTCCTTAAGGGCGTGGATGATGTCGAGGATATCTCTTCTTAAGAGCGGCTCGCCGCCGGTCAGGCGGACCCGCGTCACTCCGAGTTGTCCGATGAGCCGCACAAAGCGAACGATTTCAGAACGAGTGAGATATTTCGAAGGAGATAAAAAGGGGATTCCTTCCGCCGGCATGCAGTAAACACAACGAAAATTGCAGAGATCCGTTAAGGAAACCCGGAGATAGTCAATCCGACGGCCGTGGGAGTCAATTAGTGGTTCTTGGGAATTCATCTTTTCTCCTTTGCAATTCATTGGCAGGGCAATGCTGTTTCCGGCATACCCCTAACGTTTTAGACCCATCGCTCTCTTTTAAAGAACCTTAGGAGTCTAAAATCGGAGATATTTCTTACTTACCTTTTTACCTGATCTTCATTACGCGGCAATTACGACGATGTTACATCTGCGTAAAGCAACACTGCTACCCTTTCACCTGCTTATCCACGTCGTCCACTTCTTTCTTAACTTCATTCACCGACTTTTTAAACTGACCGATCGCCTTGCCGAGCCCTTTGGCCAACTCCGGGATTTTGTTGGCGCCAAAGAGCAGTAAAAGAATCAATAAAATCACCAGCAGTTCTTGAAATCCAAGGCCCATCATCTGTGATCACTCCTCTCGCAAAAACCCTACTCCATGCTTCTGCGCGTTCAGAATATCTTAAGCAGAACAACTTCAAGGATGATCCATATCATAGAGTCAATGAAATAGCATCATCCACAATACGAATCAAGTGGCGATAAAACTGGCTTTTCTCTGATTTTTCCACGGCGCGCCGCAGAGGAGGGACCCAGCGTAACAGATGGTCCCGCAAGAATTTTTCCCGCCTCTCCTGCCATTGGCCGGCTTGGTTTTCATCCCCTTCCCGCCAGGCGAGGGCTTCCCGCGCGCAAAGATGTCCGACCCACTCTAATTCCACACCCAAATGATCCGGCGGCTCGTTCCAGTGAGGGGCAATGGCGAATCCGTTTTTTTCATATTCTCTCTTCACAGCCGCCGTCGAGGGCCCCCACATCAATCCACCCGTCGAAAGAGAAGGCCCTTCACCGCCTGAGAGAGAGCAGGTTGGAATTTCCCATTGATCTCGATAGACCGACTCATAGGGAGGGATATACTCAGGGCCAGGAACCAGAAACAATCTCTGAAACTCTTCCTCTATCTCTTCTTCCGAAAACTGCTCAGCAATTGCTCCTCCCCATGAGGTCTGTTTCAATAACTCCAACAGAGGTCTCTTGGGGACTTTTAGAAAAAAACCGGCCAATAGACGATAAAAAATCCCTTCTCCTTCCGCTGTAAGAATGGTCTCTTCCACTATGCCTTATACACGCGCACGCAGATTTCTTTATTCAGCGACTGGCCTGAAAGAGCGCAGGCCTTTGTCGGCGCTAAAAACCCCGTATGCGCCCCGCGTCCGTTAGCAATTCGTCCCATCGCCCAGTGTCCCCAGCCGTGCTGGGTGCCGACGACCTCCGGATG
>JACOVV010000021.1 GCA_016177145.1 Candidatus Omnitrophota bacterium
CAGTGCCAGGCGTATCTCTTGTTCCAGGTGGTCTAATTCACCCGTGCTTGTAAGCCCTGCCATAATCGCTCCCGGCTGATCGCCGCTTAGAATCCCAAGCAATTTTTTGGTTTCCGGATAACGGTTCATGTCCACAGGATGTGTTTGAAGGATCTTTGAAACCTCTTCCAGATATTCTTTTAGTCCGCTGACTCCCTGCCGAAACGCTTCAGCCGTCTGTTCGTATCGGAGCAGTTCCTGCGAAGAATATTTTCCGTAGTCGCTATGAATCTTTTTTAAAATCTGCTCCGCGAGTCCGGTCACTTCTTTCTGGTTCTGCTGCGTCTTTTCCCAAACACTCCAATGCTCGTTGTAGACCTCTTGATCCTCAATTCCCCACAGCGTGAAGTCAGAGTTGAATGCCGCACCCGGTTTTGAATGCAAGATCCATTCGTATTCGGCGCCGGTCAACCGCGCCTCGCCAAGAAAAAACCGCGCTGTTTTTTCCTTTAACTCCGATTTCTCAATATCAAACAACGTGCTGTCAAACCCGCCATCCGCCCCTTCGACGCAAACCAGCTTAACACGGTGTTTTTCCACTAATTCTCTGATGACTAACGAAATTTTTGTCTGCGCCGGCGGATTGGCGTGAGCATCTTGGATGTGGACAACAACCGGAGAGAGTTTAGGCGCGGAGTATTCGATAATAAATCCATCTTTTGAAGAAACCTGGATATTCCACGGATTATCGCTGGTGGTGAGCCGTTGGGAAGCATCTACTCGTCTTTCCCAAATCGACCGCCCTTCGGCGGCGGCTGTCGCCAGTGGCAGATAAAGAAACACTATCCCCACCCATAACAGTTGATTATGTTTTTTGCCCATCATCGTCGGATCGCCTTTCTTGAATGGGGAGAGTATACCACAAATTCCTTTCCTCACTCAAGGAGATTAGATCGTAACTCCCCCCGTCGGTACGGAAACAAACCGCTCCCGTCTGGGCGGTGACAAGGACCTCGGCGCCGCAATCAGTCAATTGGCGCAGAGTAGAAACCGCAGGAAGATTCCATGGATTCGGAACAGCCATGCTGATCAGGGCTGTCCGCGGACTGGCGTGAGCGAAAAAAATCGCTCCTCCGGGCCCCAGATCGCTTCCATGGTGAGGAACTTTCAAAAAAGTACAGCTGAGTTGTTCTGGAGCGAGCGCCGTCAAGGTCTGCACCCCTATCCCTTCCACGTCTCCCGTGAACAAAACCGATCGCCGGCCCATTTCTAATTTCAAGACGATTGAAGCATCGTTGCGCTGTTTGCAGCGACTCAGCCAGTCTTGACGAGGACCCAGGCATTCGAGCGAAATCCCTGATAAAGTCGCAAGACGGTCTCCCTGAGTTAACGTCTGGTAACGTTCCAGCGATGTAAACGCGCGGCGATACAAGGACGCTGCAGAATCATCATATCCGTTGTCCCACAGACGCGCCACGCGAATTTGCTTTTGGATAAAATCAAAACCGCCCATGTGATCTTTATCGGCATGGGAGAGAACAACCCCGTCCAGGAAACGGATTCCTTTCATCCGGAGATACGTCAGTACCGGATGCAGGGAAGGGTTGGGCTGGGTCTCCCTGCCGGTATCAATGAGCAGCGTTTCTCCTCTTGGAAATTCCACGAGCGCGGCGTCGCCATGCCCCACATCAAAGAAAGTCACCTCAAGGGCGTGAGAGGTCTTTGGGAGCAACGGAAACCAAAATAACAAAGTAACAAAGAAAAACCAAAGGATCAAAAACCTCGGGATACGGCGGCAATGCGGGGAATAGGCCGTCAGCAGGATGATTAAAAAAACATAATACGCCGCGGCCAGCCACGGCGGCGGCCGAGGGACATACCACGCGCCCCCTGGAATTCCAGCCAACTTGTCCGCCAGCCAGATAAAAACAATCTCGACAAAGCGAACATCAAACCAGAGCCAGTGGCCGATGTGGACGCCCAAGAGAGCCGCTAAGAAAGAGAGCGAGAGTAAAACAAAACTCAATGGGATCAAAACCATATTCGCGATAAACGTGACGGGAGAAAACAGGTTAAAATAATGGGCAATGATCGGCGTCAAGACGATTAAAACAGC
>JACOVV010000189.1 GCA_016177145.1 Candidatus Omnitrophota bacterium
GCCATCAACCGTCAGAATGGCCGACTCGCGGAACGGGGAGCAAAAAAAGGCGCTTGACGCATGCGAAACATGGTGCTCGGAAAAAAGGATTCTCTCTTCCGGGATCGACAGGGCCTGTTGGATCCTGTCTTTGACCCAGAATTTCTTGCCGAACCAGTGAATCATTGATTCTCGAAACACCCGATGCGAACGAGGATAAGTTTCAACGATCATGGTCAACATGCGTTCGAATTTTAGAAATGGTTTCTCGTAGAAAACGACGAAATCGATTTCTTTCGCGGTTACATTCCCCGTCTTTAAACAAAACTCTATCGCTCTTTCAGGGAAACTACTGTCGTGTTTAACCCTCGTGAACCGTTCTTCTTCGGCGGCGGCGATGAGCGCGCCATCACGAATGAGAGCCGCGGCCGCGTCATGATAAAAACATGAAATTCCCAGGATATTCATCGTTAATACTGCCTCCTGCCAAACTTCAGACAGTCATCTCCCATTATTTCCTGACCCGCCTTCCAGTAGGAAGAACGGCAACGGTCCTTCGGTTTTGCCGTCAGTGAATTTGAAAAAAGACGCGTTAAAATTCCAATGGGGAGCAAAAGAGAAAAATAGACGACAGTCAATAAAATCTGAGACTGGATATTCCCGATAATCCGTAACCCCTTGATGACCCCGGTGAAGAGGTTGTTTTTTCTATCTTTCAGCATAGAAGCGGTATTCTACTCTAAAACATCGCCCGGACGCAATCGGTATCCTCTTGAGAAATCACCTGCTTTCATCCGGCGGCGGTTCTCAGGTTGAACTTCTAAAAGCCTTAAGATCTGTTCACCCGTGGAAACTTCAATCTCTCCAGAAGCATTGATCTTGAGTACCTGTCCGTATCGGCCATAGCAAGGCCGCGCTTCGACGGCCGCTTTCCATATCTGCAGACGCTTGCCCTGATAAAAGGTACAGGCGGAAGGCCAAGGAACCAAGGCGCGAACCAGGGCTTCAATTTGTTCCGCCGGTTGACTCCAATCGATCCTCCCATCTTCTTTCTTCAGTCGTTTCGCGTAAGTCGCATGGTCCTCCTGCTGGGGACAAAATACCGCCTTCCCTTCTTCAATCCGCTCTAGGGCGCGCATCAGAAGCTCTCCGCCTAAGTTCGAAAGCTTCTCCGAAAGAGTCAACGCGTCATCCTGGGGATGAATCGGTATAGCTTCCTGCAGTAACATATCTCCCCCGTCAAGCCGCTCCGTGATTTTGATGAGAGTCACTCCCGCTTCTCTCTCTCGGTTCAAGAGCGCGGCAGCGATCGGTGAGGCGCCTCGGTACTTTGGCAGTAGAGAAGCGTGAACATTCAAGCAATAAAATCGAGGCATCTCAAGCAGCGTTTTGGGAAGAATTTTACCGTAGGAGACAACGATAAAAAGGTCCGCCCGCAGCTGTGACAATTCCGAGAGAAATTGTTCATCATTTATTTTTTCCGGCTGAAAAACCCTGATTTTATTTTCATCGGCTAATTCTTTGACGGGACTTGCCGCGATGGCGAGGTCTCTCCCTTTTGGCCGGTCAGGCTGGGTGACTACCGCCCTAACCGCATGGCGGGAGCGTAACAGTCTCTGTAACGTCGCAACCGCGAATAAAGGCGTGCCAAAAAAAACAATTTGCATTTACGAGTGCCCAAGCGCTTGTTCGCGCTCCCGGAGCCATTTCTCCACTCTGCGTTTCTCCAAAAATTTCAGACGGTCGATAAAAAGGTAACCATTGAGATGATCCACTTCATGTTGAACGATAACAGCGGCAAATCCCTTAAGCTCCCAAACCTTCGCCTCTCCATCCACCGTCAGTCCCTTGAGCTGGACATAGTCGGAACGGGTTACTTTCGCTGAGAACCCGGGGACGCTCAAACACCCTTCCCTGTCCGTTGTGCGGCCCTTTTGTTTTAAAATCTGAGGATTAATAATAACCGTTTCCGCCCCCCGCCGGTAGGTGGGACTGATGATAATAATCTGCTGGCTGACACCCACTTGGTTGGCTGCTAATCCCACTCCTTCGGCGAAATACATCGTATCGATCATATCCTGAATTAATTTTCGTTCGGCCGCGGTTATCCGGGACAGCGGTTCCGCTTTCTTTCGGAGAACTGGATCGCCTAGTTGTACAATGGGTAGAATAGCCACGGCTCTATTTTACCTCGATCACCGCCGTTGTCAATTCCGACGTCGCTTCATCCGCTTCACTTGACACTCGACTCCATCAGGGATACAATTTTGTGTAATGGAGACCTCCGAACAGCTTCAAAAAGCGCAACAGGCGTTTGAAAAAGGCAATTATGACTATACTATTGAAGTTTTAGATCATCTTTTGAGCGCTTCCCCCGCCTCCGTAGAAGCTCGTCACCTATTGCATCTCGCTAAACAGAGTCGAACCAAGACCCTCTCCCGATTCGAGAAAATCGTCCATTCTCTCATGGCAATCCCTTACCTCATTTCCGCAAAAATGACTGCTTCCAAGGGCGATCCAGGTAAAACCATCGAAGCTTACGAACGTGTCCTCTCGACCGACCCGCTCAATACGCCGGCGGTAATGGCTATCGCTCATTTGCTGATCGCTGAAAAACAGCTGGCGGCAGCGGAACAAACCTTGTTGGAACTCCATTCGGCTCTTCCCAATCAAATTGCCGTCTTGAGGCAATTAGCCCAAATTTATCTGTTAGGGGATCAACATTCAAAAGCCAGGCAGTGTTTCGAACAGGTTCTGAAAATCGACCCCAAGAACAGCGAGGCCGAAAGAAATATAAAGAACCTGGACGCGATGGACGCGATCCGAGGAATGAAGGAAGAAACACAGGGTCAATAGGGGTCTACGTCTACTTTAACGGTAACACCTCTCTTTTTTTGGCACGCCCTCAAAATCGGCCGCACCATTTCAGAAACGCGCACCGGAGATTCTCCTCGAAGCAACAGATGCCAATAGTATTGATCACGAATTCTTGGAATGGGACAAGGAGCCAACCCGATGATCTCGAAAACTCCGCCTCCGTTCTGCCTTAACCGTTCCATAATTTCTTTTCCGATCTGCACTACTTTCAACTCGTCCTTTCCTTTAAAAAGAATATCGATCAAATGGACTGCCGGCGGGAATCTCGTTTCCAGCCGATAGCGCATTTCCTTCTCAAAGAATCCTTCGTAGTCCTGAGAACGAGCCATTTGAATCGCGTAATGTTCCGGAGAAAAAGTTTGAATGATCACCCTTCCCGGTCTCTCTCCCCGTCCTGATCTTCCCGCTACCTGCGTCAGTAAACTAAAAGTCCTTTCAGAAGACCGAAAGTCGGTCAGATGGAGAGTGACATCCGCCGACGCAACTCCAACGAGTGTTACTCTGGGGAAGTCAAACCCTTTGGCCACCATCTGAGTCCCCACGAGGAAATCAAGTTGTCCTTTCTTAAATTGGCTAAAAATCTTTTCGTAAGCGCCTCTCTTTCGAGTCGTATCACTGTCTAATCGCGCCACTCGCACCGCCGGAAAAAGGCGAACCAGTTCACTTTCAACTTTCTGCGTCCCGATTCCCAGATAACGAAGAGCCGGCTCGCGGCATTGGTGACACACAGATGGGGGGGGCAGTTGATACCCGCAGTAATGGCAGACTAATTTTTGCAGACGGCTGTGAAAGGAGAGGCCTACACTGCAGGAGCGGCACCCGACCACCGTCCCGCAAGACTGACATTGAACAAAAGGAGCGAATCCCCGTCTGTTGATAAATAAAATCCCCTGCTCACCCGCCTTGATCACCTCTTCAATGGCAAACCGTAATCTTCTTGAAAAAATGGAGAACCGGCGGTTTTCACGCGCTTCTTCCCTCATATCGACGACAAATACTTCCGGCAGAACCCTTTTTTCCACTCTTTGAGGAAGAGACAGCAGTTGGAATTCCCCTTTCTTCGCTTTTTCGTACGACTCCAGCGACGGAGTCGCGCTCCCCAGGACAACGACAGCGCCGTTCAACCTCCCGCGCTGGATGGCCGCGTCACGGGCATGATAACGGGGTGTTTCTTCCTGTTTGTAGGCGGGTTCATGCTCTTCATCAACAATCACGATCCCTAGCCGGCGTAATGGGGCAAAGATGGCGGACCGCGCCCCAATCACAACGGAAGCCGATCCCTGCCCAATTCTCATCCACTCTTGTCGTCGCTCAGAGACAGAGAGAGCGCTGTGCAGAACCGCCACCTTTCCGCTAAAACGGACTCGGCTCCACTCCACTAGCTGAGGAGTCAAAGCAATTTCAGGAACTAAGAGAATCGCTGATTTCCCCAAGGCGACAGCCGCTTCAATAGCGCGGAAATAAATCTCTGTTTTCCCGCTGGCGGTGACTCCATGCAGCAGAAAAACCTCTGATTTCGCTTGAGTCAGCGCCAGAACCACTCTTTCAAGACTTGCCTTCTGGTCCAAGGTCAGATTGAAGAAAGTATTTGGGGGTGATTCCAGTTTTTCTATGTCATCGGCGCATGGCAACGCGCCCCTGTTATCATCCCGCCGTTGCGCCGAAACATTCCAAGGGACTACCGCAGCTAACGCTTCACCCCAGGAACAACAATAGTACTCCGCCATCCACCGGGTCAGATTCAACAAATCCTCCGAGATTTGTTGTCCGGCGGCAAGAATTCTGCTGATTTCTTTAGTCTCTCCGGCAAAATCGGAAATTTCTTTCTGGAGGCCGATAACGATCCCTTTACAGGAACGTTTATTGAAGGGAACTTCCACCCATTGTCCCACCTTCAATTCTGTCTGGAGGGTTTCGGGAATTTTGTAATGAAACGATTTCTCGACAGGCAGATCAAGAATAACTTGAGCGAACATTTTATTTTTTATGCGAACCCAGCTCTTGTCTGATTTTCTTCATATCCTCCCAGACAAGCCGTTTGTCTTGCGGGTTCCTCAAAAGATACGCGGGATGAAAAGTAGGCATGAGACGAACTCCTCCAAACTCAAACCATTTTCCCCTCAATTGGGAAATCGGGATTTCCGTATTGAGCAGCGCCCACGCGGCAGTTTTACCTAAAGCGCAAATAACCCGCGGGCGAATCTGTTCGATCTGGGAGATAAGATACGGCCGGCAGGCGGCGATTTCCAGTGGAAAAGGGACCCTGTTTTCGGGCGGGCGGCATTTGACGATGTTCGCAATATAGACTTCTTCCCGGCGGAATTGAATTGATTCAATGATTTTAGTTAAAAGCTGTCCCGCCATACCGACAAAAGGGCGCCCCTGCCGGTCTTCTTCGCGGCCAGGCCCTTCTCCGATAAACATCAACGCCGCCTTTGGATTTCCCTCCCCGAAAACAGCATGGGTCCTCCCGCGATGGAGATCACAAAGGGTACAACCAAGAACCTTCTGGCGGAGATCATCTAATGTAGGGGCACATGGCCATGTGCCCCTACGCCATGTGCCCCTACGCCGCGGCAGACTTTCAACAGATGAGACCTCGAGCAACTTCGCTTGTTGTTTTGCCGCCTGAACAAGTTGACGCAATTCTTTTTGTTTCGAAAAAGTTCCTTTCACGCGAACCATCCTCCGATAGCGTCCGATGAACTCATCGCTAGGCGCACAGCTAATTCCGCGATTTCTTTGGCCGCGTTGGGATGCGCTAATTCTTTCGCTTTCTCCCGCATTTTCTGAAGTTTCTCAGGATGCCACATAAAATCCTGCACCGCCCTTAGCACCTGTTGAGAATTTTTGGCTTCGATCCCGGCTCCTCCCCTGACGATAATTTCACAATTTTTTCTTTCTTGTCCCGGGATAGGATCGATAATAATCAAAGGGAGATCACTCGCTAGCGCCTCGGAAACAGTCAATCCCCCGGATTTTGTGATCACACAATCGCTCACGGCCATGAGTTCATCAACGTTATTGACATATCCAAGGGGTTTGAGCGCCGCTGTGGCAGTCAGACTTCTTTGAACTAATTGCCGATATAAAGCTTCGTTTTGGCCGCAAACAATCAGCAATTGAATCGGCAGGGAAGAAAGCTGTTCGACGATTTTTTCAATAGGCCCCACCCCAGCCCCTCCTCCGATTAAAAGAGAGGTAAAAACCCCCTCTTTAAGTCCCATTTGTTCTCTTAATTTCTTAGGTTCCTTCGATCGGGCAAACGACTCACGCACGGGAATACCCATGACTTTGATTTTTTCTTTTCCAATTCCCCTCTTCTCTAAATCCAGCCGGGTCGCTTCCACTCCGGCGACATAATAATCCACTTCCGGTAAAATCCAAAAAACATGCGCCCCTAAATCAGTCACCACCGTTATTAACCGGGCATGGACTCTTTTTCTCCTCTTTAAGTCATTCACGACCTCTGTCGCTAGAAAGTGCGTTGAGATAATGACGTCATATCTTTCCCGTTCCAGATACCGTCTCAATGAACCGGTATTGATTCCATTCATCACTCTGCGAAAAACGCGCACCGGAAACTTCATCCAGGGGACATCAAACCAGTAATACCCCACCCCCCACAGCCATGCGGTCCGCGTAATCATCCAAAGATAGCTTCGCTCATAGCTCTTCTTGAAAAAATTGTTGGTCAGATCGAGCGCGTTGACTAATTCAACCGAATATTCGCCATGCGGCAGAGTTTCAAAAGCATGATGGATGGATTCAGCCGCTTTCCGGTGCCCCGCCCCCGCAGACGCATGGATAATTAAGATCCTTTTTTTCATCTTCACCGAACCTTTTCTAAAATCCACGGAACCGCCGTGATTAAACTATCGGTTATGTGGTCTGGCTGGCATGGCCAGGCAGCGACCTCATTTTTTCGGGTTCTTCCGCTCAAGACCAAAATCGTCCTGCATTTCAACCGGCGCCCCGCTTCGATGTCGCGCAGAGCGTCTCCAACGACAAAACTTCTTTCCCACTCGACTGCTCTCCCCCGCGCGGCTCTTTTAAACAATGCCACCCCCGGTTTCCGGCAACGGCACCGGTAATCCGGATGATGAACACAATAGAAAACTCCTTCGACCTTTCCTCCGTTTTTACCGATTTCTCCCAGCATGCGGAAAGTCACTTCCTCCAGTTGTTCGTCCGTCACTAAACCCTTTCCCACCCCCCCTTGATTGGAAACAATGAAAATATCAAAAGAAAACTCCGTTAAAAAACGTATCGCCTTCAAAGCCCCTGGAATGAAGCGGAATTGGTTCCATTCAGCGATGTATCGGCCATTGCCGATTTCCTCGCTGATAACGCCATCTCTATCTAGAAAAACAATTCTTTTTTTCATCAATCTTTCAACAATCGCCGGTAGAGTTCGAGCGTTTGCTCCGCTGTCCTCTCCCAGGTGAATTCCTCCGCTCTTTTCTTACCCAAAACCCTGCATTGGTTTCTCAAAGACTCATCGCTCATAAGCCGTTTCATGGAAGCCGCCATCAGAGCCGTATCCTTGGGGTCCACCAGCAGGGCCGCTCCGTCGAAAAGTTCCGTCACTGAGCTGCCTTCTCCAGCGATGACAGGGGTTCCACACGCCATTGCTTCTAAAACCGGCAAGCCAAATCCCTCATACAGAGTCGGGTGAACCATGAATTCAGCGCCTGTGACCAACGATAGAAGCGCCTTCCGCGGTATATTTTCAAGGACCCGCACAGAACGTTCCTTCTCGATAGGTGCCGTCGTGCCGCATCCGATGATTAACAGCGCCGTTTCAGGGTAACTTTTCCGGAATTGCTGGAACGATTTTATGAATCGGTCGCAATTCTTCCGCCGCTCCGCGATACGCCCCAATATAGAAATCAAATACGGCTGGTCCAACCCAAAATGCTTCTTCCAATCCTCCACATCCTGCGACGCCACTTGCCGGCATTCCTGAAAATCCACCCCATCTAAAATGACGTCGATTTTTTCGCCAAAAACGGGAAATTGACCGACAATATCTTTCTTGGTGCATTCCGAGATAGTGATAATCCTGTTGGCCCGGCTCATATCCAGGAATAAATTCCACTGATACTTCCACCGTCTTCGCCAGCTCTTTAATCCGAATGTTTCTCCGCCGTGGTCCTCGGGAAAGAGGAGCGGGAAAACATCGTGAATTGTCACGACTACCGGGCAAGACGCGCCTAACGGCACCCCTTTATTCCATAGGCAATGGTACAGATCAACGCCGTTTTTTCTTAATTGCCGCGCCACCAGCCATCTTCCCCAATGTTTCCTGTGCTTTTGGCCAAATAGTTCCACGGTGTAATCCGCTGTCTGGCGCTGATATTCCGGCAATAGAGGCCGGTCTGTGTAGAGAAAAATTTTCCCGGCATCCCGCTCTTTGAATCTCTGCAGCAGATTCAGCAGATAAACGCCGATACCGCTATAGGGGTGGGCGAGAATCCGCCCGTCAAATGCCAGGCGCATTTTTTAGCCGTGATGTTTGTGCCAGCTCCCAATACTTCGCCCATTTCATGAAATGCCCAAGGGCCCAGAAAGAAGCAAAAACTAAACCAGGGATCCCTTCCCGAAAACCCTGTTTTTTAACGAAAATTTTCCAA
>JACOVV010000190.1 GCA_016177145.1 Candidatus Omnitrophota bacterium
AGGGGCGAGGTAACCTCGCCCCTACTATTTTGTCAATTATTCTATCAACATAGGGCTTTATAAACAAGGATTATTTACAATAACCGTTCCACCGTCATCATAATTTCTTCTAAAGTATACCCTCTCTCCCGCTCAGCGATCGAAGTCCGGTAGAGTAACTCATGCCGGTTTCCCCACGGCCCCCAGCGGCGGGGCTGGCCTGGATTATCCCCTTTGCCGAAAATCACCACCGTCGGCGTTCCGACCGCGGCGGCGATATGCGCGGGCCCGCTGTCCATGGAAATCAACAACTTGCATCGCTCTAACAACGCTCCAAGTTCTCCAAGGTTCAGTTCTCCGACTAAGTTCAAGTGCGGCTGACCTAATTGAGTCACCAATGGATCAATCTCCTTAGTTTCTTCGGAACTTCCAACCCAGACCGTCCGCCAACGGCGGCGGCGGTAAACTTCGTTGGCGGCCGATTGGAATTTCTTGGGCGCCAGCCAGGGGCGCGGATCGCTGGTCATGGGATGAATCGCGACGAGCGGTTCATCCGCTAAAATCCCTTCTTGTTCCAAGCGCCGGGAGATGGTTTGCCTGTCAATGTCCGAAACAGGAAAAAAGAGCCGGATCCTCTGGGGAATTTCAATCCCGGGAAGCAACCGGAGCAGATCAACGTTATATTCGGCCTCATGTTTTTCTCCGAGGTATTTCTTATCGGGGAGAGTTTGCGTTAATAACAGCCCCCATTTACGGTCATAGCCGACCTTGGTCGGAATTCCAAGCAGAGTGGCAGCGAGATTGAAATACTTCTTCGGGTGAAAAGCGATCGAAACGTCGTAGTTTCCTTTCGCCCCTTTCTTAACGGCCCTGGCCAGCCGCCATCCTTCGATCACGTCGCCGTGGCTCCGTTCCTGATAGCCGACCACGCGATCAATCCATGGGATTCTGCGGACCAGCGGCTCCCAGAGCGGGTTCACCACTAAAGTGACCCGGCATCCGGGATAAGAGTCCTTTAATATCCGGACAGCGGGGAGAGTCAACAGCAATTCCCCCAGCCGGTCGGTCCGGAACAAAAGGATCTCCCCTGGAATATTAAACCCTTCTTCGAGCATTAGAGACGAATCAGATCCTCCGTGTGCTCCAAACTTAAGAAAAGAAGCAGATACTCTCGCAGGTGGCGGGTTAACAGGAAATTCTGGCGGACGTGTTCCCGGCCATTCTCCCCGAGCCGCTTGGCATAGCCGGGATTGTGCAAAAGCTGTTTCAACGCGTAAGCCGCTCCTTCGATCGAATGGCAAAGAAGTCCGCTGTATTTGTGCGCGACCTGGAGCGGAATGCCGCCGGCCGCCGAAGCGACAACCGGCTTCGCTTTCCAGAGCGCTTCAGTCACCGTCAACCCAAATCCCTCTTTGAGCGATTTCTGCAAGACGACAGCCGACGCCCTCTGCAGCGCGTTGATTTCCAAATCACTGCCGGAAGGGATCAGCAAAACATGGATCAGCGGGTCTTTATCCGCCTCCTGGCGCACTTCTTCTAAAACCTGGTTTGATTCAGGGTCGTCTGTCGCGGTCCCGCCCCCCAGAACCAGCCGGCATCTGCTGGTCTTCTGGACCATCCGAAAGGCCTTAATAACTCCGACAGGATCTTTCAAACGATCAAAGCGGGAGATCTGCGTAACGATCGGCAGATCCCTCGGTATCTCATACTTTCGCAAGACCTCTGTGATCGTCTCTTCGGGGATCTCCCTGTTTTTTTCACTCAAGGGATCAATCGAAGGAGCGACCATGAATTGACGAATCGGGAGGGGCTGGGAAAACGCCGGGCTTGAGAAAACGCTGGCGTCATATTGGTCAATGTAGCGCCGGAGAAAATTCCAAACTTCCGGATGAGGATTGGAGACGTCAATATGGCAACGCCAAATCCACTTGCGTCCGGTCTCCTTTTTCTTTTCGACCAGAACGATCGGTTGGGGATCATGGATAAAAAGGATATCCCCTTTTAAAGGCATCTCTTTCAGATACTCTCCGGCCCCCTGCAGGTAAACGTCAAAAACCTCCGGGGTGATCTCCTCCGGAGATCCGTGAAGAGCGTTGTGGAACTTTTTGGTCGCCCAGAAGAAACGCTCACCCCCTTTGATCACCTCCCAACAACTCTCCACTCCGATTTCCTTAAACAACGGGATCAGACGGTGCAGAATCTCCGCCACTCCTCCTCCGACCGCGGTGGAGTTCACATGTTGAATCATTTTCCCCTGAAGCTGACCGGCCAAAAGACGGAGTTCTTCCAGAGTCTGTGTTCCGACGATTGGTCCGTAATCACTCAGCGACGGCATTAGTGATGATCCTTTTTTCAACTAAGGCAATCAATTTTTCCCTGAGGGACTCCAGCGTGTGAGTATACGGGTCGAGAAACTCAACCTGCCGGGCCAATTTTTCTTCCTGCAAGTTCTCTTTTAACCAGAGCGCGAAATCGTTGGTCGGTTGTTCCAGCCGCAGCCGCGCTTCAAAAATATGGAAATAGAGCGAGTGCACGGATATCTTCTTTAAAACTTCGGCGAATTCTTTGAGCGTCGCGGCCGTGTACGGAGTCGGGAGAATAAAACTGACCGATTTCATGAAATAAAACGGCTCCCCATCCGGAGCGGATCTCTGGGCGGAGCGAGGATGGGTTTTTAACTGACTTTCTATCGTCTCGGCTAATTTCTCTCTGAGAGAACGAAGCGTATGGAACTGAACCGTGTCAATGCCGGCCAGTTTTTCTCCGAGGGTATCCTCCCCCAACGCCTCGCTGACCCAGTACGCGAAATCGTTCGGCGGTTCCGGGGAGAGGAACTGGTGCTGCTGCAGGAAATGATGGGTATGATAATAGATGCTCGAACCGGGGACAGTCCGGATGAGAGAAAGAAGCGCCGGTAAATCGGTTGCCTTTAAACCGGTAAGCTCTTTTAAATGCAGCCGGGTATAAAAATGGAACGGCTCTTTAGCAGCCACAAACCTCATCTCTTGTCTCCATTGTGGACAAAAGCGTCAAAAGACGGCGTACTTCAATCACCCCAGCCAGGCGATAGGACGCTTCTGTTTCCCCATGGGAGCCGCCGACCCGAATCGCCCATCCTCTTCTTTTCTTAACGGTAATAAACGCGTCTTCATCCGTCGTATCATCGCCAATGTAAATCACTAATTTCCTACCCGCGGAATGCGGCAGTTGCTTTAAGAAGAACTCTACCGCTTTTCCTTTATCCCACGGTATCGCCGGGCGGATTTCATAAACTTTTTTCCCACGGGTGACCCGTACCCGGCGTTTTATTTCCCACGGAGCGGTGAACTGCCGGCAAATCGTCAATACCCTGGACGTCTCCGCGGCGGAACAACAGCGGTAATGAACGCTCAGCGTGATCCCCTTATCTTCTACCCGGACTCCAGCAAAACCATCCAACCGGCGCGAAAGTTCTTTCCCAAGCCGCCGCATCAGCGGAAGAAAACGGATTGCCCGGGTTAACACTCTCCTGCGTCCGTGGACCCAAAGTTCAAATCCGTGGTTTCCGCCGTAAAGAATCCTGGGAATTCCGGCCAAACGCCGTATCTGATCCAGCTTCCTCCCTGACAAAATTCCCAACGTGACTTTTTTTTGAGCGGCCAGCCGCGTCAAAACATCCCGCATCCCTTTTGACAGAAGCGCCGCCGACGGGTCCCTGACGATAGGAGTCAG
>JACOVV010000191.1 GCA_016177145.1 Candidatus Omnitrophota bacterium
CGCGTAAGAAAGAAAAAATCCAAGAATCAGGAGCACGGTCAGAGCCGAACAAACGTACAGCATCTTCTTTTCCCTGATAAAAAAAAGAGCCAGGATCAGGACGGCAATGACACCCCCTAAGATCATGGACTCTTTGACGGTATCGACCGCTTTTTTGATAAACTCCGCCTGGTTGGAGGTCGGTGTCATCCGGATATCGCGCCGGATCAGCGACGGGATCGCTTCCGTCTCCTTCAAAACCGCTTCAGCCACTTTGACGGTATTCGCCGTGGATTCTTTTTGTATGTACAGCGATACTACCGGGCGTTCGTTGAGCCGCGCCAAGCTGGACGGCTCCAGGTAGGAATCTTCGATTCTCGCGACTTCCTTCAGACGGAGGATGGATCCTTGGGGGGTCAAAGCGATCCCGATATTTTCAATCTCGCGGATATCTCTGAATTCCCCCATGACCCGGACCAGATATTTTTCTTCGACTTTCTGAACATCCCCCGCCAACAAGCTCAGGTTATTTAAACTCAGGATATTAATGACCTGTTCGATCGGCAGATGATACGCCATCAATTTCTGCTGGTCCACTTCAATCAGTATTTTTCTCTCCCGCCCCCCTGAGACCTCGATGTTCGCGACCCCTTCGATCCGCTGGAGCCGGTCTTTGATTTCTTCATCCACGATCCGCCGGAGCTGTTCCACCGAATAAGGCCCTTGATCGGGAAGAATCCCGCCGGCCTGCTCGCCTTTTTCTTCCCCGCCGGGGGTAAACGACGGCTGCCACTCCACGAGATTCGTCACCGCCAGGATCAGCACCGGCACGTCGGCGTATTCATATTTGGCGATCACCGGTTTTTCCATCTGCTTGGGCAGGTCTTTCTGGATCCGCGCGAACTTTTCCCGGACCTCCATCGCCGCGACGTCCATATCAATCCCCGGCTCAAACTCCATGATGATGGTCGCCAATCCCTCTTTGGAGACGGAGATAATATCCTTCAAATTCCCCACGGAACTGACCGCTTCCTCAATCGGCTTAGTCACCAGAGTTTCCACTTCCGTCGGGGGGATGCCGCCGCGGATTTCGGCGATGATGCTGATCTGGCCAAAACTGATATTCGGCATTAACTCGACGGGAATCTGAAAAAGCGAGACGATCCCGATCAAGACAAAACCCAGGGTCATCATGAGGATGGTAACCGGCCGTCGTACGGCGAAAGCGGGGAGTCCTCTCATCGGCGTCTTATTTTTTTCATCAACCGATCAAAAGAAAAATAAATGGCGGGAACCACAAAGAGAGTCAGAAACGTTGAAGAAATCATTCCTCCAATGACGGTCCATGCCATGGGGGCCTGAAGCTCCGCCCCTTCCCCCCAGCCGCAGGCGAGCGGGACTAACCCCAGGATCGTCGTTAAACTCGTCATGAGAATAGGCCGCAGGCGGATCAACACGGCCTCCTGAAGAATCTGTTCCAATCTTTTACCGGGGTCTTTCATCTGCGCCACAAATTCCAGCAGGACAATCCCATTATTGACGACAATACCCCCCAGCACAATCATTCCCAAGAAAACGACAATGCTCACCGAATGGTGAAGCGTAAACAACCCCCAAGCCACACCGATCACCGCCAGAGGGACAGTCACCATAATGACCATCGGCTGCCAGAGAGATTCAAACTCCGAGGCCATAATCATGTACACTAAGATGATGGAAAGAACCAGCGCCCAGAAAAGAGTGGCAAACGACTCCCGCACCTGCGCCCCTTCTCCGGAGAGCCGGACAAGAAATTGAGGAGGAAACTCCTTCTTCCGGATCATCTCTTCCACTTCTTGTTCCGTCTTTCGCAGATTCTCGCCGCTGAAATTGGCGGAAACCAGGATGACCCGTTCCCCTTCCAGGCGGCGGACTTCACTCGGGCCAAATCCTTCGCGGATATAGGCCACCTCCGAAAGAGGGACTTCAATCCCCAAGGGAGAATGCACAAAAAGATACCGGAGCTGACCGAGATCCTCGCGGTCCTCTTCTCTCAATCGGACCCGCACATCAATCTCCCGCCCCCCTTCTTTAAACTTGGTGGCGACTTTTCCTTTAATCGCGATCTGCGTCGTCTCGGCGATATCTCTGGCCGAAATATTGTACAGCGCCGCCCGGTCCCTCAAGACCTCCGCTTTCGTTTCAGGATTCGGCTGGGGAAGCGAACTCTTGATTGCAAAAAGCCCGCCGATCTCTTCCATTTCTTTCTGCAGCGTTTCCGAGATCTCGCGCAATTGGGTCAAGTCATGCCCCCGCACCTCGACCACCACCGGCTGAGTTCCGCCTAACGTCGAAGTCACCACCGACTCTCCGACGGAAAATTCCATTTGGCCCTTCTCCAGCTTCGTTTCATTCTCCAACAGTTTCTTGAGCCGCACCACCACCTGCTCTGTTGACGCCTCAATTCCCTTCTTTTCGTTCTTCTTGTAAAGATTCACCAGAATCTGAGATTGATGAGATCCCAGCGTTTCGGCAATCTGTCCCAGTGCGACATCCTTTGAAGACCCGATTGCCACCGAGTAATCTTTAACCTCCGGGAAACTGGCGAGGTGAGATTCGATCCGCTGGATCGCTTCATCGGTAATTTCAAGACGCATCCCGGTCGGCATGTCCACTTTCATGGAAAACTGGCGCTGGTCCACTTTTGGAAGAAACTCACGATCCAATGTCGTCAAAAGCCACAAACTCAAAAAGCAAAAACCCACCACCAAAGGCAAAAGGATCTTCCGGCGCCTTAAGGAAAACCGGACCATCCAAGAAACCCAGGCGGCGATCCTCTCTCCTTCCCGGTTCAGTAATCCGAAAAACCTCCACCGGAGGGGAGTATTTCCGAATAAACTCGCCAGCGCCGGAATCAGCGTCATAGCGACTGCCAGGGAAGAAAAAACCGAGAAACAGACCGTGTAAGAGAGTTCCTTAAAAATCTGCCCGGCCACCCCTGTGGCGAAAACAATCGGAAAAAAAACGGCAATCGTGGTCAGCGTCGAGCCCCAGATGGCGCTGGCGACTTGTTCCGTGGCCGACCCCGCTGTTTCTTTCTTATCCACGGCGTTTGCCGAATGGCGATAGACATTTTCAATAACGACAACCGCGTTATCCACCAGCATTCCGATCCCCAGCGCCAGCCCCCCCAGCGAGATGGTGTTCAAGGTGATGCCGGCAAAATACATCAGCGAGATCGTCGCCATGATCGAGATGGGAATCGCCGTCGACACGATCAAAGCGCTGCTGAAATTCTGCAGGAACAAAAACAGCACCACAAACGCGAGGATCCCCCCCTGGACGGCGGAATCCCGTACTCCCGCCAACGACTCCCGTACAAACTGGGCCTGGTCATAAACGATTTTGATCTCGATGCCGGGGGGAAGCTCTTTTTCAATCCTCCGCAGAGCTTCACGTACCTTCTTGGAAACCTGGACAACATTGGCCCCTGTCTGCCGCTGGACCGATACGGAAATATTTTCCCGGCCGTTATACCGCGAAATGGACGTCCGCTCTTTAAACGTGTCTTTGACTTCCGCCAGATCGTCAACCAGGATGAGCCGCTGGGGGATTTCTTCCCGCGGATGCCGCTGAGAGGATTCTTTGGGGAGATTCGCCGACGGGATCCTCTCATGGGGGAGTTCTTCCGCCGTCACCACGACTCTCGGGATCTCGGCAATCACCTTGAACTCTCCAAGGGTGCGAATCAGGTATTCATAAAACTGCTCTTTGATCGTTCCGGCCGGATAGTTGATGTTGGCGTTTTTCAACGAATCCACCACCTCGGTCAAAGCGATCCTGGAAGCATTGAGGCGTTCTTTATCCACCTCAACAACGATTTCCCGCTCCAATCCACCGACAATCGAAGCGCTGGCGACCCCCTCTAATTTTTCCAGCTCGTCCTTGATTCGCTTCCGGACGACTTCGCGCAGCTCGGCGGGATGATACCCCGGCGCGGTCACGCTCAACCGGACCGCGGGGAGATCAAACGGATTGTATTTGAGCACGACCGGATCTTCCGCTTCCCGAGGGAGCCGCTCTTTGACTAAATCAATCTTGTCCCGCATATCCAGGACGGCGGAATCCATCTTCGTCCCCCAAATGAACTCCGCCTGGATAATGGACAACCCTTCTTTTGAAGTGGAGCTCAAGCGCTTCAGGCGGTTGACGGTGCCGATCACCTCTTCCAGCGGTTTTGTGACAAGAGTTTCTATCTCTTCCGGCGCGGCGTTTTCATAGGTAGTGACCACGGTCAACTGAGGGTAGGTAATCGGCGGGTACAATTCCTGCGGCAGGCGGACCCATGAGAGAAACCCAATGAGGATGACTCCCAAAAAAAACATGATGGTCGTCACCGGACGACGGACGCTTAGAGTAGGAAGCCCCATTTATTTGGCGTATTCTTGAACATCAAAAATTTCAACAGGCGCTCCATCGGTCAATTCCCCCTGAGTCTCAATGACGACATATTCCCCTTCGCGAACCCCCAGGTTGACCTGACAGAGATCAGTGGTGATATATCCCACCTGCACGGAACGGATTTCAACTTTGGCTTTCGCCCCGGTCTTCAACTCCCCTTTTCGAATTTCATCCTTAATGACATACACGGTATACCCGGAAGCCCCTTTATTTAAAGCGAGACTGGGAAAGACCAGCGTGTTCGGTTTGGAAAAAATGGTGACCTTGGCGCGGGAAAACATCCCGGGGAGAAGAAGCGCTCTTGGGTTTTCGACCTTGATCCGCGTCGTCAGGGTGCGGCTTCTCCCTTCCACCACCGGATAGAGACTGTCAACCGTCCCCGGGAAATCAATGCCGGGGTAAGAATCCACGTTGATCATGACCTGCTGGCCGATCCGGATTTTCTCGATATCTTTTTCAATGATCCCCACCTCGATAAAGACCGAGTCAATCACCAAGAGTGACGCTACTTTTTCATTGGGGGTCACGAATTCCCCGACTTCCACTTCACGCGGCCCCATGACGCCGTCCTTGGGAGCGGTCAATGAAGTTTTGGTCAATTCTTCTTCGGCAAACTCCACTTCCACTTCAGACGCCTCCGCTTCCAGCTTGGCGCTCTCGGCGTCCAATTCGACCTCTTCCAGCTTATCCTTGATGATCGCCCCGACATCAAACAACTTCTGATGAATTTCTAATTTTTTCCCCAAGGCCTTGGCCCGGCTCTCGACGCTTTTGAGTTTGGACCTGGCGTGCGCCAGTTTCAGTCTCAGGTCTTTCTGATTCAATTCGGCGATCGGTTCTCCCTTGCCGACAGAGTCTCCCGGCTGTGTCAGGAACTTTTCAACCACCCCGTTGATTTCAAAACGGAGATCTATTTCGGAAAGCCCTTTGACCGTCCCCACCGTCGGGAGAGAATCGACAAAATCGGTCCGCTCCACTTTAAACACTTTGACAGGGACAACCGCTTTGCTCGCTTCTTTTTCTTTACCTGATTTTTCTTGTTCGCGAGGTTTCACTGCTGGCTTCTGCGGTACAACGGCTTCCTGTTCCGTTCTTTCTACTTTCCGCTTTCCGCTTTCCACTTTCTTTTTTGAAAAAACAGTCACTCCTACCATCCAAATCATCGCCCAAACCCAAAGGAAACCGATGACGATAAGAACTATTTTCAACCGCGGAAATTTAAAGGGCATATCCTGTTGTTCTGTTTAAGCTGGCCAGTGAGAGATGGTAATCCGCCAGCGCGGTGACTAACGCGATCCGCTCCTGGGCCAATTGAATCTGCGCTTCAAGAACGTTGGAAATGAGCGCCTCATTGATTCTCTGCTGTAATTCCACGACGCTCAACCCCCTTTCCCGGAATTCCACGCGGTTCTTCTGCGCGTTGTAAAGA
>JACOVV010000203.1 GCA_016177145.1 Candidatus Omnitrophota bacterium
AGCTTCATGGGTCTCCATGTCATTTGATAACGGCACTCACGCAATGAAAGAGACGAGTCTCTCTCCAGCATCATTCCCGCTTCCAAAGAAGTGTACCGGTTCAGCTTCTCTAAGCAGTCGGAGAAAGTATCAAAAGGGTAATGTTCTATGTCGGCCGATAAATCCTCGACCACTCCCTTCACTTTGAGTCCTTCATGCACGGCCCCTTCATACCACGCTTTTCCTTTTCTGAACAGCTTTGTGCATTTTTCGTTCCATCCGCCGAATCTCATTTTCCGCCCGATAAAATAGTTCATTCGCCTTAATCTAAAAGCGTCTGCGGCGGCCCCCCGTTGAAGTATTTCTTCTATCCTCTGTCTAGCCTGCGGCGGCACGACTTCATCGGCATCCAATTGTAAGATCCATTGATGAGAAGCCGCCCGTGTCCCCCGATTTCTCTGGCCGGCGAAATCATTATTGAGAGGGTGGATAATAATTTTATCCGTGTACCGTCTGCAGATTTCTACCGTTTGGTCCTGGCTTTGGTCATCCACGATGACAATTTCTGGAACCCAACGGACGCTCTCCAAACACCTTTGAATCCGTTTTTCCTCGTTTCTCGTAATAACCACCGCTGAAAGAGAAATCATTTCTTAAACACCTGCTGTATTCTAGTAAACGCTTCCTCCACGGAAAGCTGTTTTAAACAACGGTGCTCGTAAGGACATGGGGGAAACTTAAAATTTTGATAACAGGGACGGCATTCCACCGGATGAGTCAATACTAAATGCCCCTCCCTGGGAAAGGGCCCATAGATATTTTCATCCACGGGACCAAAGAAGGAAACCGTCGGCGTTCCCTGGCTTACGGCAAGATGCAACGGCCCTCCGTCGTTGCAAACAGCAAACCAGGCGCGTCCCAGCAAAGCGGCTGTTTGATCCAGCGTTAACCGGCCGCTGAGATTGATGATTCCCTTTTCGTCAAAATCCAGTGTGAACGAAGATATTATTTCCGCCTCCGAGGCGTCTCCGAGAATAAAAATTCTCGTGCGGTAATGCTCTCTGAGAATCCGGACAAGCCGGATAAACGACTCGGCGGGCCATCTTTTATAGAGAGCGTCAGGCCCCCAACTGGCCCCCCCGCCCGGATGAACGGCAATGAACCGGTCCCCGCTGTTGAGCCCCAGGGCCGCGAGGAAACGATCGGACCACTGTCTTGTTTCAGCCGCCAGTGGAAGCTGCAGAGGAGGGATTGATTTCTCATCCACGGTTAATCCTAATTCTTTCAGAAGCCGGCAGTAGAAAACCGCCATCGGCTGACGGATATTCCCATTGATCTTTACCCGTTGATTCAGAAATATCCCCCGTTTCCGGTAATCATAACCAATCCTGACTGGAATCCCTAAAACAGCGAGAAAAAAACCATATTGACGGTTGAGAGAATAATCCAAAACAGCTTCAAACCGTTCCTTTTTTATTCCTGCAAGAAATTCAACGAATTGTTTTAGACACTTCCCCCGGTTTTCGCGCCAAAGCCGGCGGTACCCATCTTTTTCAAAAATAAAAACCTTATCAACGGACGGATTCGATTCTAAAATGACCCTGCTTCTCTCATTGCACAAATAGCCGACGCGTGAACGAGGGAATCGCTTTTTGACAAGACTGACCGCGGGAGTCGTAAAGAGCACGTCGCCGATGCCGTAAGGGTTAACGAAAAGGATTCTGGGCGCCTCGCCGCTAACCACGAGCGGCTCCCACCACGGCGCCGATCTTTTGATACTCGATTTTATGAGACTCGCATTCCTGTTCGATTTCCCGCAATTGCTCCGGAGTGGCCGAAGGGATTGCGATAAACGCCGTGTCTATTCTTTCCTTCTCGACCAGCTCGGCCAACGCATGGCAATTTCCGACGACAGGAATGCCATGGATTGTTTTACCGATTTTTTTTGGATCGTCGTCGACAAAAGCGACGAGCGCATATTCTCGATGATAATCGCTCTGCAAAACCCTTAAGAAAAGCTCACCCATATCTCCCGCGCCTATAATAACCGCTCTCTTCTGCCGGGTAATCGTCGAGGAAAGGAACTCAAAAATCAACCTCATTGCGATTCGTGATCCGGAAATGAGAATTAAGAGGATTAACGTAAAAATAATGAGGACGGCCCTTGAATAGTGCTCAAATCGAAAAACTGTTTCAAAAATGATCCCGCTCAAGAGAGTCCCCACGCTCACCGCTTTCACGATCGCCAGGGCGTCCCAAATACCGATGTACTTCCATACCCCACGATACAGGCCGAAAACAAAAAAGTTAACGAGTTGGCAGGTAATGATAATGGAGAGAGATTCCATGACAAGATGCTGTACCTGGAGCGGAATCAATCCATCGTATTTCAAGAAGAAAGCGCCATAATACGCCAAGCAGATCAGAGCCAAATCCATCAGGACTTCAGCAAACCGCCTTTTATGCTGCAGTAATACGTCCAGGATAAATCCTTTTTTATTAGTTAGAATCCTGCGCTTCGGACTGCCCTCCACCTGAATTTTTACTTCGCCTAAAAACATTCCGAACAGAGTCAATGCTACCGTTAAAAGGACGGCCAGAGCCAGCACGGTTGTTCCTTTAAAGGCGGCTGACAACAAAACAACCAGCCCGGAGGCCAAGCTGATGCCGTACAGAATCCAAACCGCCTTTTTTTGCGAAACACCGAAGGCGACAAGCCGATGCGACGTATGATCTTTTCCTCCCTGTGAAATGGGTCTGGAGTGAAAAAACCGCGTTAGAGTGACGAAAAGGGTATCAAAAATGGGGACGCTGACTAACAAGACAGGAATGAGCAGTGTCATCACTAAACTGGAAGGAGTCCTGTTAGCTCCCAACAACGCCAAAGCGGCTAAGATATGGCCCAGGAATAAACTGCCGCAGTCCCCCATAAAAATACTGGCGGGATGGGTGTTGTAGATTAAAAATCCAAGCGTTGCCCCTGCTAAGGCCATCGCGGCTAACACAACCGCTGATTCGCCCGAGACTAGAACGTACAATCCAAGAGTCACGGAAGCGATACAGGCAATTCCTGCCGCCAGCCCATCCATGTTATCCAATAGGTTGAAGGCGTTCATCAACCCCACATACCAGAGAATCGAAATCGGCACGCTGACTAACGGGTGGAGACGAAAGAGCAATCCAGAAAAAATCATGATGCAGGCGACGATAATTTGTCCTATCAGCTTCGAAGAGGGTTTAATGTGCAGAAAATCGTCCAAAAGACGTAAAATAAAGAGGAGACTGCTGGCCGGAAAAATCAACATGAGGAATTTGTCGTCGCTGTTCAGCAGCCATGTGCTCATCCAGAAAGAAATAAAAATAGCCGCGCCCCCTAATAACGCTGTCGGCTTTTGATGCCATCGGTCACGGACGGGCAAAGCCACTTTTCCATAGCGCAATGATAAATTTCTGACCACCGGAGTGAAAACGACGGCCACAATAAAAGCGATGATAAAAGACAGGAAATATTTCATCGAATCAAAACGAGCGACAATTTTTCTTTTTAGCAACCAGCAGTTCTTGGTATAACCGTTCTGTTTGATCCACCAATTGGGCAACCGAGAAGCGGTTTTTGACGAACTCCCTGCCAAAACATCCCATCTGGCGTCTAAGGACCGGATCCTGCCCCAGAGTCAAGAGAGCTTTTATAAACCCATTTTCATCATCTCTTTCGACAAGAAAACCCGATTTGCCGTGCTGCACGATTTCGGGAATCGCCCCGACATTCGTGGCCACCACCGGCTTGGAGCAAGCCAAAGCCTCTATCAGAACGTTAGGCGTTCCTTCATCACTGGAACACTGGGCCACGATGTCGACATCAGAGTATATCACAGGAAGATCATCCCTCCAACCCAGAAGGATCATCTTGTCTTGTAACCCCTTTTCCCTAATGAGAGTTACGATCGAATCTTCTTCTTCTCCGCCACCGACAATCAAAAATCGGAAGCTTGGATTCTGACGAACAGCCGCCTCTGCGATTTTGACGAATAATTGGGGCCGTTTTACGGCGCTGAGCCGGCCGATGAAGGCGACCACGATGTCCTGCCGGGTTAATTTTAATTCCGTTCTCAAAGTCCCTTGGCGGCTGGCGCAATTTAAGTACTCCGTCAAATCCAGACCCGGATAGAAAACACGGACTTTCTCGGCGGAAGCGATACGGTATTTTTCCACTAATTCACCGGCGATTTCCCTTCCCATCACGACCAGGCAGTCTGTGCGGCGCGCCAAGAACCGCTCCAGACCCATAAAAAAACGGGTCTTCCAAGGAGAAAAATAACCATCAAAAACGTGGCCGTGATAGGTATGCACCCGCACAGGCACTCAGCAAAACCAGGCAGCCAGACGCGTTAAAACTCCCGCTTTGGCCATGTGCGAATGAACGATTTGGGGTTTTTCCGATAAAATGAGCCAAAGAATTTTAAAGAACGCCTTAAGATCGCTCCCAGGATGAATTTCCCGCACCAGACAGGGGATGTGAATAATCTTGGCTTTGGGAAACACCGGGTATTGTTTTTCTCCCTTGGCCAAGCTGCCATGAATCAAGACTGTCTTGAATTGACTCGGATCGAGAAAGGATGAAAGAAAATAAATATGCCTGCTGGGGCCCCCAATGTTGAGGCGCGTTGCGACTCGCAGTATCTTATTAGATGTATCGTTTATAACCATAATAGAGCAATGCTAGATATTCGTGGAGAATGGCCCGGATATGTCTGAGTTTGACTGCCGAACGATTTCCAAAAAATATGCTCCGTTGCACCGGAACCAGTGAAACCGCATAACCTGTCAGCACTTTCTTAGAGACGGCATTCACCCGCCTCATGTGGTATGGAGAACTAATGATAATCACGGAATTTAAGCGGTTCTTTTGCAGATCCTCTCGTAAGCAGATAAGATGGTCGTAAGTGCCGGCGGGCCTTTTTTCAAGGATAA
>JACOVV010000193.1 GCA_016177145.1 Candidatus Omnitrophota bacterium
CATCCTAAGAGCAATCCCGCCAGGCACAACCAATGAAGCGGCGGTCTGAAGCTGCCGATGGCATAGAGGACTCCCCCTGCCAGGAATAGACTGATCACGTTATTTTTTTTTCGAGCGGTGCTGAACAAGAGAAACAGCAGCGTCATCAGCAGATTAAAGAGCGGTTCTTTGAGATCCTGTGTGGACCAGAGAAACGCCGAAGGAAACCATACTCCTAATGTCGCCGCGACCCGGCCAGTCCTTGAATCAAAGAGAGTTTTTCCCAGAAAGAAAAGAGGAAAAACAATGAGAGCGCCCAAAAGGCAATTCGTCACAAGAACCGACAGCGGATGATTCCCCAGCCATCGAAATAAATAAGCGTTGTAGAGGATAAAGGGGCCGCCGAGGCAATCAAACAGCCGGTCTCGAGAATACGATCGAACCAGCTCCAGGTTTGTGGCATCGACCGCAATGCCTGCTTCCATCAGCCGTGATAAGCCCAGCCCATTGTACATATACACAGCGTCGTCAAACCCCAGAAAAGCCCCCTTCCTGCGGCCGCCATACGACAGAAGATATAATAGATAGCAGAGAATGACCCTCAACAGATAACTCACCGTAAACAGAGAGAAAATGTACTTCCGGTGGCGTTCAGGGATCCATTGGCACAGAAACCATCCCAGAAAGATACCGCCGAGTATGAGAAGAACCTGGAAAGGATACGCCTCAGGGGAGAACCAAATTACTCCTAGAGGACGCCATTCTGGTGATTGCCACTCATCCATGATAAATTCACGACCTGATCCTTTTGGGTGATTCTATGCTGAATTCAACAGGGCTCTTTTGATTTCTACCAAAGTTGGGGTTCCACACGCAATAGCGACTCCTATTAATAATCCCAATAGCCCTTTCAACAACAAAAATCTTTTCTCTTTTTCCCTGCCGGCGATTCGCACCGAGAGTTCCGGCGGATCCAGCACTTTCACCCAGGAGCGGCTGCTGTTGATCTGAAGTTCGCCATTCAACTGTTCCAAATATTGGATGCAGAAATAAGCCGCGTCAATGGCCAATTGTTTCTCTTCAGCCATTACCACTAAGGTAATGATCCCTCTAAAAACAGCAACGCTGATCATGGAAGAGGCCTTTTTGATCGCCTTCGCCTTTGAAAGAGCATAACGTTTCTCAAAATCAAAATGCTCGGCAATACCCTGCGCCATCCGCCGGCTCTGCAGAACATTCTGAATGATATGTTCCTGATTGGAGGCCCCTTGCCCAATCTGAAACAGACTTGAAAGCCCGGCGACGCTCCCTCCCCCTGTTTCCGAAAGCATCAATGTCGCTTCCGACTCATAATGGAGATTGGTGTTCAGATATTGATAGGCCCCTTGCGCTATCCCCAATAAAAAACAGGTAAGAATAACCCATTTTCCTTTCCAGCACAAACGCAGGTATTCCAGCCAATGAGCATTTGTTCCCATGAATGTCTCTTTTTAGTCGTTGATAGAAGCGACGGCAATAGCTCCTAATCCTAGTTGATAAAGCGTGCTGATCGTATCTTTGACCACCAGCCCGCCAGCCGTTCTATACTGCAGTTTTTGTGGAATGACAATCGTGTCTCCAGGCAATACAGGCATTGTTTTGATAAAACGCGATCTAACTTCTCCCGTTGCGGAAATCAGGTAAATAGAGCGCCCATCATCGTATCGGCGCAAACCGCCTAACTTGGCCAGGTAATAATCAACTCCTTTACCTTCCTCGTACGTCGCCGCTATCAGCTGCTGCTGGGTGTTCATCACCAGCACATAAGAAGGAAGAGGAGGGATATAAAGCGAATCCCCGTCTTGCAAAATAACATCATCCCGCGACCCGGTAAATTGGTCAAAGGGACCCAAATGAATAATGAGTCTTCCTGAAAAAAGACCCGGCCTGGGATTGGCTAGGACATTGTCCTGAGACTCCAACAGTTTCGTTCTCGCATCCGCTTGTTTTGATGAAAAACCTTCTCCCAACGAAGCCTGCTCTTGAAGCAGCATCTGTTGTTCCTTCCGCATAAATTGATTGAATAACTCTTCTTGCGCCGTCTTAATGCTGTTACGGCGAAATACGGCGCCTCTGGGGTAAGCGAACTTCGTAAATCCTCCCGCTCTTTCTAGAAGTGAACTGATCGTATCGCCCCTTTGAACAATATATTCCCCCGGCTTGACAACTTCACCGCTCACATCGGCCTTTATTTGATGCCAGACGTCCGGCATCAGCCGAATAAATAATTTGTCTCCTTCTTGCAGTGGAAAATCACTGTCTCCTTTTTCATCTTCCAGGATTTCCTTCAGGTTAATATTCACCAGTTCAACGCCTTTTTCAACGTCTGTCCGAATGAGTTCGACATGGTCTAGATCCGCCTGCGGTTCCACTCCGCTCGTTTTAAAGATCAAATCTCGAATTCCCATGCCAACGCTCAAAGGATACACTCCTTCCTTCCAGACAGCTCCGTGAATCTCGACAAAGCGGTTCTGCTGCACTTCTTCTCTATCGTAAACTTTCACTAAATCCCACTGTTGAAGGGCCAAATCCTGATCAGCATCTCCTTGATAGAGTTTTTCCAAGTCAATCGGAATTTCCTCCAACCCTTCTGTCCTTGACCTCACAACATCGGCCCGTTTGGTGTACGCGTTCCCGGAAAGCCCTCCCGCCTTTTCAAGAAGAACCTTGAGGGTCATCCCCTCCCGCCACTCATAATCTCCCGGATAAAGAACATTCCCTTCCAACGAAACATAATTATACCGAACAGGGGAAATGGGAAACACAGAAACGACATCGCCGTTTTCAATTTGAATACTTGCCGCTTCTTCTTCTAATTTCTCCACGGTCGGAAATTCCACATCTTCAACGGTAATTTTTTGGTGGCCGACGACTCGTTCTACCTGGATTCGGTGGCCGTAACTCCGCGCGGTAAGTCCCCCGGCTAATTGAATCAACTCAGTTAATGAAATAGAACTTGTCAATTCATAAATAGCGGGACGCTTCACGCCTCCTTTGACCATCACGACATCGCCAATAGGAGGGACAAGAATAATGTCATTTTGCTGGATCTGTAAATCCGCGTTCTTTTTCCCTTCAATAAAAACAGAATAGAGATCAATCACGCGCTCTTCATTGTCACGAACCAGTTTAATTTTCCTCAAGGTGCCTGTCTTGGTAGGCCCGCCAGCCATAAAGAGCGTTTGTAACAATGCCGACTGGACGTTGACATGATGAGCCCCTGGGATTTTCACTTCACCAAAAATAAAAACAGAAATATCCCGCAGACGCCCCATGCTGACGTTAATCTGGAAATTGGCGAATTTATCCGAGAGTTTTTGCTTAATAATCTCTTCCGATTGAGCAAAAGTAGTCCCTAAAAGCTGTATAGGGCCTACTTCCGGCAGGAAAACCTTCCCTTCGGCGTCAATCTGCAGAGGAAATGTCTGCTGTATCTTACCCCAAAGATACACAATGAGGATGTCTCCCGGACCCAGGATATAATCCCGGCTGGCTAAGACAGAAGGGAAAAACCCGCTCATCATCAGCAGATTGCTTTGCGCGCCCTGCAGGTTCCTTCCTTCAAGCCCAGAAAATCCCCCGATCCCGCCGCTGTTCCCTGTCGACATGTCCATGCCGCTGTTGAATACCGCCTGCTGTGAGAACAGAGCTTTTCGTTCTCTCCATTGCATGATTTCCGCGTCGCTGGGGAAAAACGAATAGCCGAATTGCTCTAACTCACCCTGGGATGGGCTCATCTCCGTTTCTACTCCAGCGAACATTCTTTCGATTTTGGACATGCTTTTTTTCCTCAGCTCACCGTGTTGTTTCTCGGCCGCCGTTCTTTCAACAACGCCCTCTCCTTCCTGCGCGGCAAAAACCTGCGCTGATGGGGGAATCGGTTTCCCTGTATAAGGATCGATCAAGACCTCGGATGAATCTTCGTTTACCACCGCGCCAAATTTCCTGCCGCTTGTCGGAGAGACAATCGTTTTCATTCCTGGCTGTGATCCCCTTGTCAAAATCTGCGGGGCGAACCGGAATTGCGTCCCGTCGAACGGGCTTGTCAGAACGGTATTGCCGGCAAGCAGTTCCTTCACGTCAATTTTCGCTCTGAATTCTTTCCCCGTCAGAGGGGACCGCACAAGATACCATTCCCCCGCGTTTTCTTGACGTTTCAATCCCGTCGTTTCTGCTCTGGAGCCCGCGGCAAGAGTGGAAAAGGTCGGATAAAATTTGAAACCGTCGTAAGGACAATAGATTTGTTTTTTCCCATCCAGCAACTCAACATCTCCGGTACTGATAGTGAGTTGGAATTCTCTGCCGTCTTTGGGACAGATATACGTCCTGGTCTTTTCCCTTTCTGTCTCCTGGATCGCGGGCTCCCCTTTAATTTGCTTTAAAATATTCTTCTGCTGTTCCTGTAGAATATCTTCCATGTGAGTAATGACCTCGCCCTGCGCTATTGCCACAGCCGGCCCCGCCCACAAGGCACACCCTATTGTTATTCCCATCAGGAGATGCCGATATTTCCTCCGCTGATTCTGCGTCTTCATTCTTTGAATCCTCTCTTTTCTTCCCCCTTCAATAAATTCCAAATAACATCCTAGCTCGCCACGTCCTGTTTCTGCGATGACAACTCAAACCATCGCAGGGTCGTTCGAAGCCCTTCCTCCAAAGAAATTTTCGGCTCCCATTTGAGCAGTGTCTTAGCTGTTGTGATATCGGGCCGGCGAACGCGCGGATCATCCACAGGCAGGGGTTTATGCGTCACCGATAACGGCCGGCCGGCCAGTGTCAGAACTTTATGCGCTAGATCTACTACGGAAATTTCATGAATATCCCCTAAGTTCACCGGTTCATGAAGGGACGGTGAATGGATCAAGCGAATCATTCCTTCAATAAGATCGTCTATGTAGCAGAAACTTCTCGTTTGAGATCCATCTCCGTAAACCACAGGAGGAACACCTTGCAACGCGTTGGTGATGAAGCTGGGGATCGCTCTTCCATCGTTCTTTCTCATCCGCGGCCCGTAGGTATTGAAGATCCGCACTATTCTGGTAGAGACCCGGTGTTCCCGGTGATACGCCATTGTCAGGGCTTCGGCAAATCGTTTTGCTTCATCATAGACGCCACGAGGGCCTATTGGGTTCACGTTTCCCCAATAGCTCTCTTTCTGGGGATGCACCAAAGGATCTCCATAGATTTCAGACGTGGAAGCCAAAAGATAGACGGCATTTTTGGCCTTAGCTACTCCAAGGGTATTATGGGTCCCAAGGGAGCCCACTTTTAACGTTTGAATGGGGTAATGAGCGTAGTCTACCGGACTGGCCGGCGAAGCAAAATGAAGAACGTAGTCAACAGGGTCAGCGATTTTGATGTGTTGTGTCACATCCTGCCGGATAAATTCAAAACGCGGGTGCTTGAGCAGATGTTGTATGTTAGCGATCTCACCGGTAATAAGATTATCAAGACAGAAAACCCGGGCACCCTCTCGTATAAAATAATCACATAGCTGGGAACCGATGAAGCCCGCCCCTCCCGTGATCAACACGTTCATCGCGCACCTCTGGCGTTGGAGACAGGAACTGGATTTGTCTTTTCAAACCACCGGATCGTTTTCTTTAATCCTTCATCGAAATCAATCGTCGGTTCAAACTCCAGAAATTTTTTGGACAAGGTGATATCCGCTAACGTGTGGCGGACATCTCCCCCTCTTGGGGGAAGGAATTTCGGTACGACCTTCTTTCCTAAAAATAACCCAATTTTGTCCAGAATTTCCAGCAAGGTGTATCTTTTTCCGCAAGCGATGTTAAATACTTTACCCGCGACCCCTTTACTTCTTGCCGCCTTGATATTGGCGATCGTAATGTTCTCGACATACGTAAAATC
>JACOVV010000194.1 GCA_016177145.1 Candidatus Omnitrophota bacterium
AATACTGAATAATTTTTTATCTAATTTTGAATAAATCAAGTAAAACAGCTTATTGTGATTTTCCACGATTCTTAGAAAGAGCGGTTTCTTTTGCTCTTTTACGTCTTTCAAAATCACAAGAACAATCTCTGCATAGTTCGATTTTTTAATTTGTTCCAGCATCCGATAGGCCCATGCAGGAAGATCGAAAGAATCCATCAAAATTCCGATTCGTATCATACTGATCCTGTTTGAAACTCACGAAGCCAATATTCAAATACCAAAAGAGCCCATAGTTCATAGGCGTAATCTCTTTTGTACGCTGAGTGCACAGAAATCATCTCACGAATTCTCTCCTGATTGAAATAGCGGCGGATCCGCGCCTGTTGGGAGAGAAGCCCCTCTCTTAAAGGCTCCTGCAAGGGACCTCGAATCCATTTCGCCAAGGGGATCGCAAATCCCATCTTTTTACGGTTCAGGTTCGCTGAAGGGATATCTTCCTGAAACGCTTTTTTAACAAGATACTTCAGGTGTCCCCTTCTTAATTTTATTTCGGCAGGCAGACGGCAAACAAATTCCAGCAAAAGAGAATCCAGGAACGGCGAACGAACCTCCAGCGAATGCGCCATGCTGGTGATATCCACCTTCGTCAGAAGGTCGTTCGGCAGATAAAACCTCGTGTCCACCGCCAGGATAGCGTCCAGCGGAGCGCCTCCCTTCGCTTGTTCGAAAAGATCCCTAATCCAGTGATCTGAGACGTATTCATTGATCCTGTTGTTGAAATCCTTCTGGTACAACTGGCGTTTTTCTTTTTCGTCGAAGAACCCCACCCAGCGAACGTACCGGGCGCTCGGACACAACTGGGCGGCATCCAGGAAACGACGAATTCCTCCTCCTAAGGATTGGCGGCCATGGTTTCTGAAAAAAGAGGACATCGCTCCGCAAATGCCGGCTCTTATGAAAGCGGGAACCGCTCTTTGATACTTCTCCGCCAAAAGGAACCCCAGATGACGCCGATACCCCGCAAAGAGCTCATCGCCCCCATCGCCGCTCAAGGCGACGGTTACTTTCCTCTTCGTCATCTGCGATAAATAATACGTCGGTATGGCGGAAGCATCCGCAAATGGTTCTCCGAAGCGCCGCACTAACATCGGCAGGATAGCAATCGCGTTTGGTCTCACGATCTCTTCATGATGATCGGTCCCATACCGCTTAGCGACCGCGCGGGCAAAAGAGAGTTCGTTGAACTCCTCCTCATCAAAGCCGATAGAGAAGGTCTTGACTCTCTGCCCGCTTGTCTGGGCCATCATTGCCACGACGGCGCTGGAATCAATCCCACCGCTTAAGAAAGCCCCTAACGGCACTTCTGACATAAGCCGGATACGGACGGCTTCCTTAAACAACCGCCGTATCTCCTCCACCGCTTCAAACTCGGTGATTTTATGTTTCGGAAAAAAAGGAGGACTCCAATAAGACTCTATGGAGACTCGATCCTTAGTCCACTCCAGAAAACAACCTGGAGATAACTTTTGGATATCCTTGAAAATCGTTAAGGGCGCGGGGACGCACAAGAAGGTCAAATAGTCATGCAGCGCCTCCGGTGATACTTCCTTGGAAATCCAGGGCGCGCATGAAAGCGCTGATAACTCCGAAGCGAACGCTATCTTACCCGATTGGACGCTATAAAAAAGCGGCTTCTTCCCCACCCGGTCTCTCGCTAGAAACAACACTTGATTTTTCTTATCCCAGACGGCGAAAGCAAACATCCCTCTGAGATACTTGGGGAGATCCCTGCCGTACACTTCGTATCCATGAACCAACACTTCTGTATCGGACTGCGTTTTAAACTGATGCCCTTTTTCCTGAAGATCTTTTCTCAACTCTTGAAAATTATAAATCTCCCCGTTAAACACAACCCATGTCGTCTGGTCCTCGTTACAGAGCGGCTGGTGGCCGCTGGTAAGATCAATAATACTGAGACGCGTGTGAACCAGGCCCGCGGCGATTCCATGGTGAACCTCGGCATAGGACCCTTCATCATCAGGCCCACGGTGTCTGATTCGATCCGCCATCGCGGCAAGTAATTCCTGCGGGACGGGATTGGGTCCAGACGAGTCAACGAAACCGGCTATGCCGCACATTGGGTGAGCTCTTGATACAATTGGCTGTATCGTTCCGTAATTTTTTTGATGTCAAAATCCTGGGTTGTCTTTTCGCGCGCCGCCATTGCGAATGCCTCCGCTGTCTCAGGATGATTCAGCAATTTTAAGATTTTCCGAGCAAGCTCTGCGCGATCGCCGGGATGAAATAAGAACCCCGTTTTCCCTTCTTCGACCACGAATTCCGTAATTCCCGCTAGGCGCGACGCGACCACCGGCAGTCCACAAGCCATGGCTTCCAGCAAGACATTGGGCAACCCTTCCCGGTAAGAAGGAAGCACGAACAAATCGCAAGCCCTGTAATACTCCTCGATGTTGTCAACCTCTTCCCGCAGGAAAAGCCGGGAAACAGGCCCGCTTTGCTCGCTCTCGCGGCGGAGGGTTGCGACCAGTTCTCGTGAGATTTCGTAGTAGTCACTTCTTTGAGCGCCGACTAAAACCAAATGCGCGGCCAATCCCATTTCTTTTGTCATTTTCTTCCAGACAGCGATAAGATCTTCGATCCCTTTTTCGTAAGAAAAGAAACCAACGAACAAAATCGTTTTTCCAGAAGAGGGAATTTGCAGTTGACGGCGCAGCTCTTCCTTTTGAAGAGCATTAGAACAAGGATAGAACCTCTCTAAGTTGACTCCATTCGGGATTTGGGCAATTTTCGCACCCTCTAGCTTCCTTTCTCTGAGGCCGGACAGAAAAGCGGGTGTCATCGTCACAAAGCAATCGCTTTGCATCATCATCTTCCTTTGAAAACCTCCGTATTGCCCCTGCTGACTCCAGCGGGCCGCTAAAGAACCGATATCATCAAATCCCATAGAGGTAAACTTATGGATGACTTTTTTCCCGAATGACTTGGCCAGCAAAGTAGCCAGATAGGTCTTAGAGCTAATACCGTGGCAGTGGACGATTTTTATTTTTGAGACGATCTTCAGAAAAACCATGATGAATTGAGGCGCCGATAATATCCAATTGACGACAGGATGTTTCCAGACGCGAATTCGATAGACCGGGACGCCATCGACGAAACGGTAAGCCCGCAGCCGCTGCGGCTGGAAACTCGTTGAGAGGATAAAAAAAGCGTAGCGATTCCCCAGAGATTGGACCAGCGTCCGGCACTGATGAGCGCCTCCAAACCCTTCTGGATAATAGCCCCCCACCACCATGCAGACGCCTATTTTTTGATCCTTGCTATCGAGCACCGTTTGGGCCGCCTCTTTTTCTCACATCTCTTTTTTGTAATCACGAAGAAACGAAAATAAATGTGACGTCACCAGTGGGGTATTTACCTCGATGGGTTTCGTTTGATTTGGAAACTTCACGAAAAGAGGGACGTGGCGCCGTTCCATGAACAACTCTTCTCCATCACCTCGAAATTCATGCCTCCAGCTATGGTCGGAGGTCATAATAATCAGTGACTTATCGAATTCGTCCGCTTCCTTCAACTGCGCAATAATTTCTCCGATCAGCTTGTCCAGATAGGCTAGGTTTCCTTTGTAATGAGTCACTGTAGGAGGATATGCTTGGAGAATGCTTTTAGGTCCTTGCGCCGTATAGATAAATGGATAATGGGGTATTGGATAATGAAATAGGGCCATAGTCGGATGGGACTGTTCCGCTATTACAGACAACGCCATCTGGTGAATGCGCCGGGTCGTGTCGATATGGAGTTGGTTATATCCGATCTCTACGATCTGTTCGCAATTCCGGTAAAAAAGAGCAGAGGCGCCGATGGAGAGCAGTTTCACCAGATGAAAAACGCTATTCCTGGCCACCCCTTCGCCAAAAACCTTTTGCGTGGAAATGGATTCTATCCAGTCAACCTTTTCTCCCAGAAAATCCGCGTACGGCAGGTGAGTTCCTCCAAGAACGGTATGGACTCCTTCCTGATGCGGCTGATCAAAGATACTTTTGGCTTGACGTAAAAGCAACTGCTTCTCCCCATCCCTGAAACAGAACTGATCCTTCTCGATCATCACATCATCGTCATTTTGGAAAATAAAATTTGGCATACTCTTGTAGGTTGCATCAGCGGGAGAATAAGCATCTGGAAATGACACCGACACTTTCCTCAACTGGTCTAGATTCTTGAAGAAAGAAGCCACTTCCTGACCGGCGTAACTCCGCTGGTAAGACCATCCATCGAAGATAAAAATATAGGTGTTGGATGGACTTCCTTCGGCATCTGTTACCGGTTTCTTTCGCTCCGAATGAACAGATATTTTTTTGTCAGAGACCCACGGACGGCAGGCAAGTAAGTTCAGCGTAAGCAAAGGAATAATGGGAGACAAAATAAGGCAAATCCTCTTGGCGTTGGTTCGGATTTTGGAATCCCCTTTTAGGAAACTGATCCCTACTACCACAAATAAAAAAATCCACAAAAACTGAACCCCGACTTTTATGAGCCCCTCCCCCAATATTTTCTGCAGAAAGCTTATCTTGAGCAAGCTGAGTTTTATATAGTTAATGCACGAGACCCCCAGAACGATGACAAACAGATCCTTGGAGACCTCTTTGGCGCAGGGATTAGGCGCCCTGCATGTCAGTTCGTAGCCGGCGAAAAACACCAGCGCCAGCGCTAAAACGGCAAGAAGCATTGCCAAAACGTCCCCGCCATGCCAAAAGAAAAGCATTCGGTTCTTTGGATCGGTATAGCGGGTTAGGTAGGGTAGCGAAAATAAAAAAGAGACCGTGTACGCAATCCCTAAATGTCTAATCTTGCTTTTCATCTCGTTTTCGTATAGAAATACTCTTTGAAGGAAAGGGTTATTATACCATATGGATCTCTTCATCAAAAAACAAGCGGACTACTTCGACCAAACGACGGAAAGGCGCCTTCAGAAATATTCCCTTTATTTCTATTCTTTGGTCCGTAAGTTCATCACGAGCATCATCCCGCAGAGAAAGAGGGTGCTTGAGATTGGCTGCGGCCGCGGGGACCTGCTGGCTGCCACCCACCCTTCTTTGGGTGTTGGCGTGGATATCAGTCAAAAAACGCTCCAATCAGCCCAAGAGCGTTATACTCACCTGGAGTTTGTCCTTGGGGACATTCAGCAGATCCCGGCCGGGAGACAATTTGATTATCTTATCCTTGATGGCACCATTGATTACCTGGAAGATGTTGGCGATTTCTTGGAGAAGATTAAGCCTTTTTTTCATTCTTCCAGTCGCCTTATTACAATTAATCTCAATCCCTTATGGGCACGAGCCCTGCAACGACTGATCACTGTTTTCTGGAAAATTCCCAAACCCCCGCAAGTCAATTTACTAACTTTCCTCGACTTGCAAAACCTCTTGACACTTCATGGGTTTGATATCACTACACAGGGGTTCAGGATTTTTTTGCCGCTGCGAATTCCTGTCATCGCTCCTTTATTGAACGCTGTCATCCCCCGGCTTCCTTTTTTGCGCTATCTCTGCTTAACGCAATATCACGTCGTCCGGCTCAAGCCGCTTGCTCTGGAGAATTACAGCTGCAGCGTTATCATCCCTTGCCATAATGAAGAACAGAACATCGAAGAGTGCGTCCGCCGGATTCCATTAATGGGGCGGTCTACGGAAATCATCATCGTGGATGACGGTTCTACTGACAAGACCAGAGACGTTGTAGGCCAAATCATCGCCAGGAACGACCGCGTCCGGCTGTTCTGTCATTGGCCCAACCATGGCAAAGGGACGGCGGTCAAGTTTGGTTTTGACTCAGCTAAAGGGGACATTTTAATGATTCTGGACGCCGATATGACTGTGATGCCTGAGGAACTCCCTAAATTCTTTCACGCCTTGCAAAACGGTCAAGCTGAATTCGCCAACGGCACCCGCATGGTTTATCCCATGGAAGCCGGATCGATGAAATTTGTCAACTTTCTTGGAAACAAATTTTTTGGCACTTTACTCAGCTTGATCATGGAACAGCGCAATACAGATGTTTTGTGTGGGACAAAAGTTTTTTTCAGGCGGCACTACCCTGATTTCAAACTTTCCGGAGATTCCTGGGGAGATTTTGAATTATTATTCGCCGCTTCGCGGCTCAAGCTGAAGATGGCCGAGGTCCCCATTCATTATAAAGAGAGAAAAGCGGGCGTCTCCAAAATGCGCGTTTTTTCCCATGGCTGGCAGTTTTTCAAAAATTGCTATCGGGGACTCAGAGATATTCCTTGATTTCTATGACATCCGAACAGGAAACCCTTCAGCGGCACCGTCAGATATGGCAGAAACGGCCTGTTTTAAGGGCCCTCTATCAGGAGTGGTACGCGTGGATTGCCGAATCCAGATCCACGGTAAACGGAGTTTCTCTGGAAATCGGCAGCGGTTCTGGTAATCTAACATCCTCCCTCCAAAAAATTTACGCTTCCGATATCGTATCCGCCCCATGGCTGGATCTAACGCTGGATGCCGTTCACCTTCCGTTCGAAAATTCTTCTCTCGGCAACCTCATTGGATTTGACGCGCTTCACCACATGACCGGACCTCTTCGATTTTTTAAAGAAGCCACGCGGTGTCTTAAACCGGGCGGCCGCCTGATTCTGATCGAACCTTACTTAACTCCTTTCTCCCGTCTTGTCTGGAGATTCCATCCTGAACCCATTGATTTCAACATAGATTTTTTTGAGGACATTCCTCAGACACCGCCTGTTCTTTCGGCAAATCAGGCGGTTTCCTATCTTCTCTTCAAAAAACACCTCGTCCAATTCCTGGCCGCTTTCCAACAACTAAAACTGATTCGGCGAAAACCCTTCAGTTACCTCGCTTACCCTCTCTCCGGCGGCTTTGATAAAAAACAGATGCTCCCGTCCTCGTTATTCCCACTCTTAATGGACTTGGATCGCAGATTAGATTTTATGGCTGAATGGTGCGCCTTTAGAATCCTTGTCGTCTTGGAACGCCAATAGATCCACGTATCCTTCTCTAGCGCATAATTCCAGCAATTGAGATTTTGATAAGAGCGCTAGCCGCTCTTTTTTCTCATCCACCACTTGGATTTTGAAACCGAGGACCTTCAGTGACTCTAAAAACAGTGCCGCGCTCTCACCCGCTTCTTTTAACCCTTGGGGCCATAATTCACAGAAGAGAATGATGCGAGGGTTTCTTTGGATCGTTTCTTTCATCCCTTGGATCACCCGCGGCTCGGCTCCTTGGACATCTATTTTTACCAAATCCACCTTCTCGCATCCTTTTTCTTTAAGAAACCGGTCTAATGTTGTCGTCTCGATTTCGATGCGGCGTCTCCCGTCCCCGGGGTCATAGATCCGATGATCTCCTTGGTTGGCTTCATTCAGCCAGAGAGACGCACATCCGATTCGATCGGCGAGGGCTGACGATGAGACAAACACATTCTTAACGCCATTTCTATCAAGGTTCTCCAACAACACCGCCCGTTGGGCCGGTTCGGGCTCAAAAGAAAACACCCTTCCTTCTGGGCCCGCCTGCCTTGCGAAAAGCAGGGTGTAATATCCTATATTGGCTCCCACATCCACTATCGTCATCCCCGGGCGGATAATTTCTTTAAAGAGTCGTGTCTGGAATTTCCCCAATAAGGAAAATTTATAAAGATACAGCGCCAGCAGACGATCCAAACTTTTTGCCGTTATCTCATAACCTGCTAAACGAACAGAAACTCCTTGTTTGAACTTTACGACTCTCCCCAGCCCTCTTGCCAATGGCGGAATGAACGGTAATTTCTCTAAGAAAGCGACTGCATTCATGGGGTTTCTTTCACCGGATTCGTTCTCTAGCTAGCCCCAGCCAAAACAGGGCCAAAACCATCAGTCCAAGATTCGGCATTCCCAGAAACCGATAAATTTCATAGGGAGCTCTCGTGGATAATTGGGGAAGTATCGTCATGGCAATCTGGTTGAATTGGGTCAAAGAGAGGAACATACTGAATGGAATTATCATCCCCGTGACAACTAGATAAAAACCGATCATGGAAATCATCTTTTTTTGACGCCAAACACTGTTTATATATTCCAACGCCAAAATAAACGCCGGCAGGGAAAGAACCAGCGACTCAGTGGAAGCATGAGGGCCTAGAAGCAAAACAGCCAAACAGATCATAGACACAAAGAAATGATCACGGAATTGAGCCTCTCGAATCCATAGTTTTCTAAGAGCACTCCGAAAGAAAATGGCTAGAGACGACAGCGCCAACAATACGCCCAAATAAAGACTATTGACCAGCGATATAATGCTGGGATTGTCAATCATGACCACGCCTTCCGGCGTACTCTCAAAACCGCTGATCCATTTGATCCACATCGATTTCATTGAAAGATTATCCCACATTAAAACGCCGTAGTTCATCAGGGCATTCGAAGCGCCAGGATGGATTCTCTGGAAAAGATTGATGAAATAGCCGGCCCCCATGACGCTCCCATACAACCACTGCGTTAACGTGACCAGCCAGAACGCGTGGAAAATCCCCCAGGCCAGAACCCTTTTTTTAAATAGAAGGAAACCCGCTAAAATAAAAAATGGATACACTTTGATCAATCCCGCCGCGGCTAACGAGAACCCTGCCCAGCTAAAGTGTTTCCTCTGGTAGCAAGCAATGCCTAATAAGATCAACGCCAACTCCCATAATTCCGGCGATGCCGTTTGGAAATCATAGATCAACGGATTAAAATTCAGCAGAAGACAGACGATGATGATTTTATCCGCCACTCTGAACGTCTTCACATAATGAAAGAAGGTCACGGCTGCAATGACGACAAGAGCAATGATGCTGAGACCGATCGTCTTTGACATAAGCAATTGTCTGTCAAACCCGGAGAGAATAACAAGCGGATGCATCAATAGATTAAAAACGGGTCCATACAAGTTCCCAGGAACTGTTTCAAATTCCGGGGTGGCCCCCTGCAAGTACTGCACCAGCGGCATCGCCCTTTTGACGACATGCGCCGTTGGTATGTTCGCCGCGAAGCCGGCAAAAATGTGGTACCAGTGATAACAGGTGTATCCTAGGAACGCGGCAATCCCGTAGAATTTAAGATTTAGGAACATTCTTGAATTTCCTACTGGTCCCTATGACCCTAAAACCAATGTTGCTCCTGGAAGTGATTTTATTATATCATAAGATCCACGATACGACGATACGGATAGCGCCACCCTTTTTCAAACAAATTAGTTGCGTAACCAATTGAATCTAATGGACATCATTAAATTATCCGGCGAGCTAAAAGAATCGATCGGTTCCTGGCTTAATCAGATGGACCAAGGCCTTGAGCCGGGACGGTTCCGCTTCTGTAAAAAAGGCTCTCTAGTGCCCGCCTCTGGCCGCCAAGGACAATTTGCCACTTGTTTTGCCATGAAAACCGCCTGGCATGTGGGT
>JACOVV010000195.1 GCA_016177145.1 Candidatus Omnitrophota bacterium
ACGAAGGGCTTATCGGCGCCTCTGGAGTTGCTGAAACCGATTTAAATCCGGCAGGAAAAGTTTTCATCCAGGGAGAGATCTGGCAGGCGGTGAGCGATCTTCCGGTTAAAGCGGGAGAAAGGGTTCGTATCGTCAAGGTAGACGGCCTCCAATTATGGGTGGAGCCGAATACCTAGGGACACATTATTCGTAGGGGCACATAGCCATGTGCCCCTACGTAGTAGAGGGAGGATATCATGATTTCATTTTCAGCAGTGTTTATCTTTATTGTGGTGATGTATCTGGTCAGCTCCGTTAAGATCCTTAGTGAATACGAGCGGGGGGTTATTTTCCGGCTGGGGCGTCTGCTCCCTCAACCGAAAGGACCGGGAATTGTTCTGGTGTTTGTTCCCATTGACCGTCTCGTGAAAATAAGCCTTCGCGTCATTGCTCTGGATGTTCCTCCGCAGGACATCATCACCAAAGACAATGTTTCGGTCAAGGTAAACGCCGTCGTTTATTTCAGAGTCATGGATCCCAACAAAGCGGTATTGGCCGTTGAGGATTATCTTTTTGCCACTTCTCAGATGTCTCAAACGACCCTTCGGAGTGTTCTGGGCCAATCGGATATGGATGAACTCCTTTCTTCCCGCGAGAAAATCAATCAGCACCTTCAGGAAATCCTGGACCGTCAGACCGATCCATGGGGAGTGAAAGTCTCTAACGTGGAACTCAAACACGTGGATTTGGCGCCCGAGATGATCCGCGCCATGGCCCGTCAAGCCGAAGCGGAACGGGAGCGCCGCGCGAAAGTCATTCATGCCGAAGGAGAACTCCAGGCGTCGGAGAAGCTGTCCCAGGCGGCGGCGGTGATGGCAAAAGAACCCATTAGCGTGCAGCTTCGATATTTGCAGACACTTGTGGATATCGCTTCAGAGCATAATTCCACGACGATTTTCCCGGTGCCGATTGATTTGATTAAGATGTTTTTGAAGATGCCCGCCGAAGACGGGAAATAGAAGTAGGGGCGGGTTTTAAACCCGCCCCTACTTGCATAAGGAAATATCTCATGGTAATCTTGACAGTGGAGCCGATTAAAAGGCAAACCCGACCGAAAGGCGGGGACGCAAAGCCGCAGGCCTACGTCGGGGGCCATGACCGTGTGAAGAGGCAGCCAAGTCCAGTAGGGCTGCAAGATCATCAGCCAGTCTAATGGCGAGGTCATCCTCGATACGGCAGCTGGGTTGCCGGATCATAGGTAGTCGGCTCTTTTTTTAATGAGCACGTGATTTACGGAGTGGAACGACGTAAATCACTGTGCGAATTAATCCTGAGCGAGTCGAAAGATCTGGGTTTTTTTGATTTTTCTTGAGATTCCCCGCAACTATGCTAAAATCTATTATTAGGAGGTCTTCAAAGATGCTTACTCACTACTTTCGGTTTCTAATTCTTTCAATGATGGTGTTATTTGGATTATCGGGGACTGGTTTTGCTCAAGAAAAAACGAATACAACTCAAAATCAACCCGCCGCCGTTTCTGAAGATGCCTACTACGGCGATGATTCTAAAAACCAGGCGCCTGAAAGACAGCGCTCTCCCCGGCGAGGAAGACGCGTGTATCGCCGGACGCCGCAGCCGCAGCAGCCCAGTCAAGCCCAAAAAGTTCTCAAACAAGCGGTGGGCGGGGCGGCGATTGGCGCGATCGCTGGAAGCGCTTCCGGCGGCGATGCTGGCAAAGGGGCGGCCGTTGGCGCTGGGACCGGTATTATCGGCGGGGCATTGATGGACGCCCTAGGGGGAGGAGCTGCACAGCAGCAAGCCCCGGTCTATGAAGAAGAGGAGTATTATGATGAAGGGTATTATGAAGAGGATGAAGCGGCACAGGCGCCGCCGTCTCCTCGAAGGAAAAGATCTCGGAGACGTCCGGTATCTCGGCCAGCTCCTCAACAAAATGAGGCCGCGGGGACATTGTTAAAAAGAGGATTAGGGGGAGCGGCAATCGGAGCGATTGCGGGAAGCGCTTCGGGTGGTGACGCCGGTAAAGGGGCGGCTGTCGGCGCTGGGACTGGAATCATCGGGGGTGTTTTAATGGATGCCCTTGGGGGTGGACAACAGCAAGCGCCTGTCGAAGAAGAGTATTATGAAGAAGATCAGTACTACGATGATCAAGGGTATGATGATCAGGGGAGAGACATTCCTGTCCGGAGAAGACGCGCGCAATAGCCAATGAAGAATTGTGCGTTATTTATCTTACAGGTAGGGGCGGGTTTCAAACCCGTCCCTACTTTTTTGCCATTTTTTTGATGGAAATCCTTATGAATGACATTCGACCTTTCTATCTCGCGGGGGCTTTCAAACAGGGAGATAAGACGTTGAAAGTGACTAATCCTTATTCAGGAGGAATAGCAGGAGAGGTTTCTCTTGCCTCTGAAGGGGATGTGGATCTCGCCATTGAACGGGCGGTGGAGGCCTTTAAGACCACTCGTACCATGCCTTCCTATGAGCGATCTAATGTTTTAACGCAGATCGCCGCTCAAATTAATTCCCGCGCGGAAGAATTTGCCAAGACGATGACCCTGGAAAACGGCAAACCGATTCAGCATTCCCGTAAAGAGGTGGGTCGTGCTGTTGCCACTTTTTCCTGGGCGGCGGAAGAGGCAAAACGGGTCGGAGGAGAACTACTCTCGTTGGATCTGTTAAAGGGAGCCGAATGGCGAATGGGTTTTTACCGCCGGTTCCCGATAGGCCCGATTACCGCTATTACGCCGTTTAATTTTCCGCTTAATCTCATTGCGCATAAGGCGGCTCCGGCAATCGCGGCCGGAAATCCAATTTTGATCAAACCGGCTCCGCAGACGCCAATGACTGCCTTGCTGTTGGCGGAAGTGATCGCTCAGAGCTCGTTAATTCCAGGGGCGGTCAGTGTGCTTCCGTGTGAAATTCCAATCGCGCAAAAGTTAATTACGGATGACCGTATCCGGCTGCTCACTTTTACCGGCAGCGCCAAGGTAGGATGGCAGCTCCGCCAGCAGGGGACAAAAAAGAAGGTGACTCTCGAATTAGGGGGAAACGCCGGTGTCATTGTCCACCAGGATGCTTCTCTGGAATTAGCGGTGGAGCGGTGCTGTTATGGAGCGTTTCTTTATTCTGGCCAGACCTGTATTTCCGTGCAGAGAATTTATGTTCATCAATCGTTTTATCAAAAATTCGTCGAAGCTCTTGTCGAACGGGCCAAAAAACTAAAAAGCGGCGACCCGATGAAAGAAGAGACCGATTTAGGCCCTATGATTTCTCAGGAAGCCGCGGAGCGTGTTGAAAATTGGGTAAACGAAGCGGCAGCAAAGGGGGCCAAAGTTCTCTGTGGCGGAAAACGAAATGAAAGTTTCTATGAACCGACTGTGTTGACAAACACGACAGCGGAGATGAAAATTAACTGTGAGGAAGTTTTTGGGCCTGTTGTCACCGTG
>JACOVV010000199.1 GCA_016177145.1 Candidatus Omnitrophota bacterium
ATCAATGAAAAGAACGCCCAGAAAATCAAAGATATGGGCATTACTTACGTAGGGATTTCTTTCGATGGGTTGAATGAAATCAACGATCAGTTTCGAGGAAAGCAGGGGGCGTTCGAAGCGGCCCTGGGTGGACTTCGCGCCCTCAAAGCGGTAGGGCAGAGAGTCGGCTTGCGTTTCACGCTGACCCAGCGCAACTATACGGCTCTGCCGCAGATTTTCCAATTCGTGGAACAGGAAAAGATTGACCGGGTCTGCTTTTACCACTTGGTTTATTCCGGACGGGGAAGCCAAATCAGCCAGGATGACCTGAACCATCAGCAGACACGCGACGCGATTGAAAAAATCCTGGCGTGGCTTGACCGGTTAAAGGAACAAAAGACCCCCACAGAGGTCCTGACGGTGGATAATTCCGTGGATGGCGTTTACCTTTATTTGAAACTCCAGAAGCAAAACCCTCCTCAGTCGGAAGATGTTTATCATTTATTGGAACGGAACGCTGGAGGGGCGGCTTCCTCGGGAATCGGCATCGCCAACATTGATTCGTACGGCTACGTTCATCCGGACCAGTTCTGGCAGAGCTACTCCCTGGGCAATATCAAAGAAAAACCATTCAGCGAAATCTGGGCCGACACCGCGGCCGATTCTTTCTTGAATCAGCTTCGGGACCGCAACCAGCGGCTCAAAGGGCGCTGCCAGACCTGTCACTGGAAACCGCTCTGCGGCGGTTCATTCCGGGTGCGGGCGCTTCAAGCCACGGGAGATCTCTGGGCGGAGGATCCGGCCTGTTATCTCACTGATGAAGAAGTTTCACTCACTTCGTCCCCCCCTTTTTTGTCATTCCATGATCGCAGTCATATTGAAAGAGAGGACTGTCAGAGAAAATAACACGCATAATATGTGTTGTCATATAAATCTGGACACAAAAAGTCGTATTTGGTCAATGGTCATCGTTAGTCTCTTTATAGATTGTTCTTCTCTTGGCGCTTCGCAGATTTCCTCCGGTCAAAAACCACCTGTCACGGAAGCGATTTTTTCTAAGGGGGAAAAACTGTACCAGAAGCAGTGCGCCGTCTGTCATGGCGCCGGCGGCGCGGGGGATGGAGAAGCGGCCTACCTGTTGTATCCAAAACCGAGAGATTTCACCCGAGGAGAATTTCGTTTGGTTTCCACGACGACGATGGAAGCTACCGATGAGGATTTATTTAAGACGATCAGCCGGGGGATGCCGGGTTCGGCGATGCCTCCCTGGGAGTTTTTATCGGAAGAGGAGCGGTGGAGTTTGGTTTATTACGTTCGTTACCTGGCAGAGCTTGGCAAAGAAAAGAAAGAAATTGATCTGGAAGCGTTAATCAAAATAGGCCAGGAACCGGCTAGAACAAAAGAGGGTTTGTCTCGCGGGCGGGAACTTTTTGTGAAAGCGTGCGCTCCCTGTCACGGATCGCAGGGCAAAGGGGATGGCCGGCAGAAAATGCAGGATAGTTTGGGATATCCTCTGAAACCACGGGATCTCACCAGCGGATTATTTAAGGGATCCTCCTCCAGTGAAGATCTTTATGATCGGATGCTGGCCGGGATTCCGGGGACACCGATGCCGTCCTATCAAGGAGCGTTTACCGAGGAGCAGATTTGGGACTTGATTCATTACGTTCAATCCCTTTCAAATCCTGAAGTGGAAACCAGAGCCCGCTTGCGACGGCACACGATCATTGCTAAGAAAATAAAAGGTTCTCTATCTTTGGAACCGCTCTCAAATCAATGGAAACAAGCAAAGCCGGTCTTTGTCGCTCTGACTCCTCTTTGGTGGCGCGATGAAAGGGTGGAAGGAGTCGAAGTAAAAGCGATTCATGACGGCGAGAAGATAGCGGTTCATTTAAGCTGGGCTGATCCAACGCGCGACGATACGGCGGCCGCGGTCCAATCTTTTTCAGACGGCGCCGCCTTGCAGTTTTCGATGAAAAAAGATCCGCCGTTTTTTGGAATGGGGAATAAAGAAACTGCTGTCCATTTTTGGCATTGGAAAGCGGCATGGCAGGAAGATGAAAAGGAGATGGCTGAGGAGGCGATGGCTAAAGGATTAGGAACGCTGACAAGGCAGCGCCCTTCCGCCGAAAAGGTCCAGGCAAAAGGAGTATGGCATGACGGGAAATGGGAGGTTGTCTTTTCTCGGCCATTGGGTTCATCAGAACAGGGGGCGTTGCAGTTGAATCCGGGGGAAACGATCAGCGCGGCGTTCGCGGTTTGGGACGGCGCGAAATCGGATCGCAACGGTCAAAAGATGGTTTCGATTTGGAATGAATTGAAGCTGGAGTAGGAGGGGAGTTATATGGCACTAACACGGCGTCAGTTTTTGAAAATTTCCGCGGTGGCTGGGGCGGGGATCGCGGTCGGTTTGGAAGGACTCAAACTCTGGGCGTTAGAGCCGGTCCCGGAGATTGACAATCCGCTCAGCTTTTATCCGAATCGAGATTGGGAAAAGATTTATCGGGATCAGTATCGCTACGACAGCGCTTTCTCATGGGTCTGTTCTCCCAACGATACCCACGCCTGCCGCGCCAAGGCTTATGTGCGCAACGGAGTCGTTTTTCGTCTTGGTTCCGAATACAACTATGAAACCTACGCCGATCTTTACGGAAATAAAGCGACGGCGAGCTGGAATCCCCGCCAGTGCG
>JACOVV010000200.1 GCA_016177145.1 Candidatus Omnitrophota bacterium
AAATCCAAGCGCGATCGCCGCTTTAAATATTTGAGAGAGAGAATCCGCCTGATAACAGCCGCCAAAAAGAGAACCATTGGCTGAAAGCGCGGCAAGGGAACCGGCAAGGACGAGCAATGCCAGCATCATGGAAATTGGAAAATGTAGGGGCGAATAATCATTCGCCCCTACTTTAGCGCATGGGACGAAAATAAGTCCGAAGAAAATCAGCGTAGTCAATAACAACAATGTTTCCGGCAAGAAAAGGAATAGATCGTTCATAGAGATCCTACCAACAGGCGTGTTGAGAAATCAATCCAGTTCAGGAATAATTGCGGCCAGACGCCGAAAAGAATTAAGACCGCGATCAGGACCGCTCTTGGGAAAAATTGCCAGGGGCGAAGATCAGGGGCCGGCGCGTGATGGCGGGTATGCTTTCCATAGAAGACCGCCTGGACCGCGCTTAAGACGTAGTAAGCGGTGATGACCAGGCCGATGATGGAAATAATCCCGATCACCGGATAAGTTTGCACCGTGCCGAGCGTGACCAAAAGTTCCGCCACAAATCCGCTCATCCCCGGTAATCCTAGCCCGCAGAGTCCGCCGAGGATAAAGAACGTTGCCAATCGTGGCATCGTTTTCGCCAGTCCTCCTAATTCATCGAATTGCCGGGTGTGATAATGATCGTAGATGAATCCAACGCAGGCGAAGAAAAGGGCGGTCATAATACCATGGGAGAACATCTGAAAGATGGCGCCGTTGATTCCGTTGATGGAAAGAGTGGAGATTCCCAACAACACAATTCCCATATGGGAAACGCTGGAGTAACCGATGACGTATTTGAGGTCCTTTTGCTGTGACGCGACTAGAGCACCATAGACGATATTCATCAGCGCGAGGATGGCGGTATACGGAGCCCAGAAATGAGCCCCTTCGGGGAAAAGGAAAAGGCCGATTCTTAAAATACCATAGGCGCCGAGTTTCATCAGCACGCCGGCGTGGAGCATGCTGGCGGCGGTCGGGGCGGCGACGTGGCCGTCCGGCGACCAGACGTGAAACGGGAAACAGCCGGCGAGAACGCCAAATCCAAAGAAAAGGAACGGATAAAATAGTTTTTGGAATTCCGGCGAGAACTGGACTTGGTTTTTAATCGCCAAAAGATCAAAGGTATGCGCCTGCGGCAGGGCGTAGATCGCCAGGAACGCCGTTAAAATGAACGCGCTTCCCAAAAGAAGATACAACGTTAATTTCGCGGCGGCGTATTCTTTATGGGTGCTTCCCCAGACGAGAATCAAGAGATACATCGGAAGAACCGCCACTTCATAAAAGAGGAAGAAGAAAAAGAGGTTGGTCGTCATGAAAACGCCGAAAACTCCCGTCACCAGAAAGAGCATCAGCGCGAAGAAATCCTTGACCCGGTAAGTGACTGTCCAGGAACAGATCACGCCGGTGAAGATGACGATCGCCGTCAAGAGGATCATCGTGATGCTCAAGCCGTCAATCCCGTTGGCATAGTGGATTCCCAGAGTGGAAAGCCACGGGGTCTGTTCCAGGAATTGGAAGCCGGCCTGATTCGGGATAAAGCGTGTGAAGAGCAAGAGGGAAAGAACCAGCGTGGCCAACGCCGACACAAGGGCGATCTGCCGGATGAGTTGTTCTTTCGAACGGGGCGTTAACAGGATCGCCAGCATCCCGATCATCGGCGATAGAAGGATATAAGTGAGGATTGGGAAGGTCATTTCAACACCCAAAATAAACCGGCCATGCCGACTAGGATTCCCCAAAACAGATAGTCCTGAAAGAATCCCGACTGGAGCCGTGAAATGAATGATCCGGCGTCGTAAGTTTTTCGCGCGGTTCCGTTCACCATTATTCCGTTAATCACCGTCCGGTCAAATTGGTGGCAGAAGGCGGCAATTCCCATTGTGATTCTGCCGATGACATTCTCATAGAGATGATCAATAAAATATTTTTTCTCTAAAACGCTTCGAACAGGATCCGGCGTTATTTTTGCCGGCTCTCTTTTTTCCGGCACGCGATAGTTTTTGAACGCCCAGACCAGTCCTGCGGCGGCAACCATCGTAGACCAGAGCATTCCTTTGGGGTCGAGCGGCTCAGGATGGGTCTGCGGATCAATCAATGATAAAAGACGAAATTCTCCCCAGGGCGTTCCGGAAAGCCCGACAAAGAAAGAGCCGATTGCCAGAACAACCAATGGAAGCGCGAGGCAGATATCGAGTAGGGGCGAATGATCATTCGCCCCTACGGGAACAGGGTGTTCTTGCCGTGAAAAAAAGAACACAGCCAACAGCCGGAACGTGTAATAAGAAGTAAAGAAAGAGACCGACAATCCAATCAAGTACCAGAACGGGTGAAGATGGAGCAGTTGCTCCAAAATGAGGTCCTTGCTCCAGAATCCGGAAAAAGGGACAACCCCGGCCAGGGATAACCCTCCAACGACCAGAGCGAACATCGGAACCCATTGACGCCGCGCTCCGGCGCGGGCCATTTCCCAGATGTCGTTGGTATGGTAATGATGAATCAACGCGCCGGCGGTCAAGAACAGCAATGATTTGAAGGTAGCGTGTGTTGCCAGATGGAAAAGCCCTCCAGTATAAGTTCCGGCGGCAAGCCCCATCACCATCAACCCGAGCTGGCTGATGGTGGAGTAAGCCAGGATTCGTTTGATGTCGTTCTGGACCGTCGCGACCGTTGCCGTGGCCAGAGCAGTGACCGCGGCAATCGCTAAAATAACTTGCATGGCTGTTGGGGAAAGATTAAAGAAAGGATAAAGCCGCGCCAATAGGAAGACGCCAGCCGCTACCATCGTCGCCGAATGGATCAACGCGCTGACCGGTGTTGGGCCTTCCATCGCGTCCGGCAGCCAGGCGTGAAGCGGCGCCTGGGCGCTTTTCCCGGCGATCCCGCAGAAAATCAACAGGGCGATGGTTGTGAGAATCCACGGCTGGAGTTGATGTGTCAGGGCGTTAGTATTGTTGAGATCAGCGAAACTGGTCGAGCCAAAAAGAATGAGCAATAAAATAATCCCCAAATAAAATCCCAAATCGCCGAAGCGGGTCGTCACAAACGCTTTGCGCGCCGCCTTCGCCGGCGCCTCATTTTCAAACCAGAAACCGATCAGAAGATAAGAAGCCAATCCGACCAGTTCCCAGAAGAGATACGTCTGCAGGAGATTGCTCGCCACAACCAGGTTAATCATCGCGAAAACAAAGAAACTCAGGAACGAAAAATAACGGGGCCGGCTTTCATCGTCATACATGTAAGCGACCGAGAAAACCTGGACGAAGAAACTGATCGTGGTGACGATCACCAGCGTGACCAGATTCAAGTGGTCAACGAAGAATCCCACCGACAAGCGAACCTGTTCCTGCGGCAGCCAGGACATATCGTAATGTAGGGGCGAACGGCCGGTCGCCCCTACGAAATCCATACCCAGCAAGATGCTGGCGATCCATGGAATGAAAGTTCCGGCCACCCCGATCAATGGGGCGAAATGCCGTTGTGATTTGGGCAAGAGCCAGATTTTGGCAAAAGCCAATAAAGGCGTAATACTAATAATAAATAGCAATGTTAGATTGTACATAAATATTTGGACGTAGGGGCAACCCTTGTGGT
>JACOVV010000198.1 GCA_016177145.1 Candidatus Omnitrophota bacterium
AGACAAACGTCGTCAACGCTTCCGTCTCCTGGTCGCTAAACCCAAAATCAGGCATCCGGAGTTTGTCATCGTATTCGCGGATCAATTTCCCTTTGTCAAAGATCCGCGGCTCTTTTAATTTCTGATGGATCCAGGCATAGCGGGCGTGTTCAATCTCGACATGGCCAAAGTCGAACTGGTGAAGATCTTTGCTTCCTTCGGTTGTCAGTTCGGTCCCGATCGGTTTGGCGTTTTCAAATCCTTTAATGGTGTGGCAGGCGAAACATCCCTGTCGGCCGATGATTTTCTTCCCCAGGAAAACGAGTTTGCTTTGCCGGTTCATCGTGTTCAGTTCTTTTTCCGCTTCGGCGCGGGTCAAGCTCTTCTGGAGATAACCGAGAATCATCTCATCGAGTGATTCCGTTTTCACTTCAGGGAGAGGCTTGTTTTCAAATGAGTTGTTCCGCTGTGAAATAAGGTAACTGGTGATATCGGCCGCTTCCTGATCGCTTAAGCGCAGGTTGGGCATTCGCGCTTCTTTGGAATAATGTTTGGGGTCTTTGAGCCAGGTGTAGAGCCATTCCGGGGCGACTTTGCTTCCAAGGCCGGAAAGTTCAGGGCCGAAATCGTTCGCCGGTGTGCCGGCAAGAGAGTGGCATCCAAGGCATCCGAGTTTCTTGACGAGTTTCTCACCGGTTTGCGCGTCTCCTGCCGCGGGCGGTTTTGTTAATGGGACCGTTTCCGATACGGTCAGCAAGTAGGTGGCGACCCCTTCGATTGCCGCGTTACTTTTCTCCCGGTCTTGGGGAGAGGAAGTGTTGGAGAGGTGAAAGAACCGCGGCATTTTTGTCCCGGTTCTGAATCCCTTGGGATCCTGCAGCCAGCGGACGATCCATTCGCGGGTCACTTTGCTCTGGATATGTTCAAGTCCCGGTCCCGGTTTCCAACGGTTCTCAAATCCTTTGATCTTGTGACAGGTGAAACAGCCGTTGACCTCCGCCAGGCGGCGCCCCTCGTTCAATTTATCGGCTTGCGGAACGTTCATCACGTTCTGGTGGCATTTATTGCAGGAGGCCTGGATATACTTCATCGGCAGCATATTGTTTTCCCACTTTTCCAGCGGCCGCCAGTGGTATTTCTTCTGCCACTCTTTTTTCTGTTCGCCGCTGTCAGGGGTGTGTGCCGCGTTCACGAAATTGACCGAATGGCCGTTGCCGCCGTGGCAGACGGTGCATCCTGTTTTCTCCAGCGGATGGGGAGAGGAGGCGCTTAAATAAAGGTCAAGATTAGGGTGCGTCTTAAACGGCTGCGGCGCGGTTTCGAACCCCTTTTGGTCAATCGCCAAATGGCAGGTGGTGCAGCGGTCCACTTTATTGACCCGGGTGAAATGGTAATCGTCGTAGAGGTCTTCGAGAACCACCTGTTGGATTCGAAGTGACGGAGCGGCGAAATCAATCATGGGGGCGTTCAGGATCTCTTTGGCCAGGGTCGGTTTGATCGCTTCCAGTTTTTTCTCGACGCGGATTTTTTCCTGTTCCAATGACCGGATCTCTTTGTCCAGTTTTTTCTCCTGGGCGGTAAATTCAGAGAGCTTCGCCTCTTTTTCCTCTTTTTGTTTTTCCTTTTGCTCTAGTGTCAGTTTCGCCGCGGCGATTTTGGGCTGGAGGCGTTTCAGTTTCTTATCGTACTCTTCGGCCTTTCGCGGGTCCCGTTCCTGGTACTTCTCGAAGAAAAACTTGAAGGAGTCCTCGAACTGTTTTAAATCCTGGTGCGCCGTTTTGGCTTTGACCGCCTCGAGGTTGGCCGAGTCCGCTTCCTTTTGCGGGGCGGCATAGTCGGCGCGGTGCTCTTTCAGGACGTTTCGCGCTTCCTGAAGAAGCCGGGTTAATTTCTCCAATTGTGTTTTATCAATCTTCTGGCCGGCCTGCCGCAGTTCTTCTTTAATTTTTTCAATCTTCAGCTCGATGAATTTTTTCTGATACTCTTTCCATTCGCGGGAATAATCCTGCATCACGAGCCACACCAGACTCCCCAAGAGGACCAAACTGACGATGGCAAACCACATCGTGGTTTTCTTTAAGCTGTAAAGTGTCGGTTCTTGGCTGGGCATGGTCAGATGTTAAAGAAAAATTCAGGAATCGCCACGAGATATTTGAGATTAAACGCCCATCGCAGGTACATTTTGATGGGGAGCGACAGCATGAGCAGCATCAACATCACCAGAATGCTGTACCGGATGATTCCATGTTTAGTGTACCGTTCTTTCATGAAAGTTTTCGCCAATATCGCCGGCGGCGCTAATAGATAAAAAGCGATCAATAAAATTCCGGGGGCCTCGCGGATAAACCATTGTTTAGGGAGCCCCATCCCCAGCCATTTGATAAAGACTAACTCAGAGAGATTGACGTTCACCAGAGGGACGACCTTATGAATGTCCCACTCCTCAAACGGCCCGAAGAAATTCCAATTGGGGCCCCGTAAAAAAGTGCCGTAAAGGATCAACAGAATCCAGAGGATCCAGAAACCGGAGAGAAAACAGGTAATGCCGAAACGGCGTTTTTTAAAGCAGTAAAACCCGGAGGTGCTGGTGTCGCGGTCAATATAAGGAATCGCGCAGAGCCCCAGGA
>JACOVV010000214.1 GCA_016177145.1 Candidatus Omnitrophota bacterium
CAGGTGCATCGGCCCGGTATCGTTTGTGACAACCAACGCCGCCCGCTGGAAGATGGCGGCCAGTTCCTCCAAACCGTTCTTGCCGTAAAAAGCGTAAACACCCCTGCGATCCCTCCCGACGACTCGCGAGATCAAAGATTCATCCGTTTGACTCCCCGTCACAACCACGGGAATTTGTTCGCCGATAAAATAATCAAGCAGTTTCGAGAAACTTTCCGCGGACCAGCGCTTGAGTTCCCAATTAGCCCCCGGCTGAATCACGACGAAAGGTTTGTCTTTTAACCCGAGGGCACTCAATTCTTCCTGCGCCCATTTTTTCGTTTTTTCAACCAGATGAAATTGGTACCACGGCCGATGGATTTTGATCCCGGCAAAACGGGCCAGGTCCAAAAAATATTCCACCTTATGTTTGCCATGCTGGAGCCATTCTTGCCGCGTAGGGGCGGGTTTAAAACCCGCCCCTATGGCCCCATGATTGGGCCAAAGCGGATCGGTCAGAAGCCACCGTTGTTTCTGATTCGCGTATCCGATTCTTTTGGGAATTCCCGCGAGGGCGCAGAGCAAAAGTCTCGTCATTGAACGATGAAGCAAAAACACCGCGTCGATTTCTTTTTGCCGAAGAGAGATCATGAATTTCCATTGCGAAAAAACTCCCCTCTCTTTTCTTTCATCATAAACCAGCAAACCATCAATCAACGGTTGATTTCGCAGGACTTCGACGCATCGAGGCGTCGTCCAGCAGATAATTTCCGCCGCAGGATAAGATTCCTTCAGCGCGGCAAGGAACGGAAAAGTGAAAAGAACATCGCCGATCCAATTGGGAGTGACGACGAGGATTTTTTTTGGAACTGGCATTATCATACCCTAGCTGTTGGTTTTTCTCTTCTGTAGTTCCTCGCTTGCCCTGAGCGAAGTCCCGAACTTGTCGAGGGACGAAGTCGAAGGGTCCCTCAAGTATTTCTTCACTTCTTGATAGACTTCTTCAACTGTTATCGATTCAAGACACTGATGATGAATCAAAGGACAGCGTGTTTTGTAACAGGGTTGACACGACAGACGGCGATAGAGAACCGTTCCCTCTTTGTACGGAGGCAAATGTCTTTGTGGATCCGTAGGCCCAAAGAGAGCCACAAAGGGAGTCCCAACAGCCGACGCCACGTGAAGCGGAGCGCTGTCATGCGTCACAAGGAGAGCACACCTCTTCAGGAGAGCTCCTAGTTCGACCATCGAAGTCTTTCCAACCAGATTGATTGGATTGGATTGCGTTTTTTCCATTAAGTCTCTCGCCAGTGATTCTTCTCCGGGAGCCCCCACGAGCACGGAACGAATTCCTTCTCTCCCCAACCGATCCATCAATTCGGCCACGCGTCCTGTATTCCATCGCTTCGAAACCCACCGATGGCTGGTAAAAGCACTGATGGCGACCAGTTTATGGTTTGCGGAAACCCAGGCGTTCTCCAACCATTTTTGGGTTTTTTCCTGGTCTGCTTCTGAAATCCACAACTCGAGAAATTCTTCCTTTGTTTTAATTCCCGCAAAATGAAGCAGTTGGAATTGATGCTGAACGGCGGGGATTTGTTTTTTCCAATCTTTACAGCGATGAGAGAGAAGAAAATCCCATTTCCCATTTCGATAGCCGTACCGCCGCGGAGCAAAACTCAAAAAACCGGCCAGGTGGCTCGTTTTGTTATTTTGCAAGTCAATCACAAGGTCAAACTGGTACCGTCTAAGCTCATTCCCAAGCCGAATGGAACCGATCCATCCCCGATGGCGCCTCTTCGCGTCATACGCGGTGATCTCGTCCACATAAGAAGACCTCTGCAGAACCGGTACCGATTCGCTCCCGGTGAGCACCGCTATCCACGCTTTTGGATACGCCTGACGCACCGCCCGAATGCTCGGCGTGGCCAAAATAACATCTCCTACCGAGCTTGTCTTAATGATGAGAATCCTTTTATGCTCGAGCGCTTCCTGGTAAACCGCCAGAGTTTTCTCCACCATTTTCTCCAGAGAAAATTCTTGTTCGACCCGTTGACGGGCCGCTCTGCTTAATTGCCCGGCCAGTACGGGATCCTGCAGGACACGCAAGATGACAGCCGCCATTGTCACGGAATCAGAAGGAGGCACCAGCAATCCTGTTTTTTCATCTTCGATGACATCAACAACGCCGCCGACGCGCGTCGCCACTACCGGAACCCCTACCGCCTGGGCTTCAATCAGGACCCTGCCAAACGCCTCTGGCGTCACTGTAGCCAGCACTAACAAATCCAGTTGGCGAAGCACCTCGGTGACGTCCGATCGATGGCCTAAAAATTCCACCGAGTCCTTGATCCCCAAATGGCGCACAAGCGTTTGAAGTTCAGTCAAATAACTCTGTTTTTCTTTCGGCGCGTCCCCAATGACCCAGACACGGAGGTTGCGATACTGCTGGCTCACCCTTGGAATGGCTCTCAAGAAATCGGCGTGTCCTTTTAGCGGCGTGAGTCTGCCAACGATACCGATAATCATTTCTTTTTCTTCTTTTCCCGGCTGCGCCGCCGTTTCTCCACGATAGCAAAACTCCGTTAAATCAACCCCCCTGGGAATCAACCGAATCCGAGCATGCGGGACATTAAAATTTTCGACCATATGCCTGGCCATGGCGTGGCTGATGGCGATCACGAATTTACCCCATCCCATCACGTGACTGAAGAAGCCCGTTGAATAATAACCGTGACAAGTGGTGATCAGGGGGACCCCCGCTTTGCGGCTCGCCCAGAACCCGATCCAGGCGGGGACTCTGGAACGCGCGTGAACAAGATCGATTTTCTCTTCGCGAATGATCTTGGTAACCTCTTTGGCCATACGGGACATCGTGATCAGGTTCTTTTCGTGGACAGGCAGCTTATAATGAATGACCCCTGAGCCCCAGAGCTTCTCGGCAAGCTCTCCTCCGTTGGAAACGACAACCGACTTGTGCCCCTTTTTAACCAGGGTAATCGCTAAATCATAGGTCCCCCGCTCCACGCCGCCGACATTCATCTCTGGTACGATTTGAAGGATATTCATAAGTTTCCAAGCGCCTCCACAAGTTCCTTTTGACATTGGGAAACCGTAGGGGCGGGTTTGAAA
>JACOVV010000201.1 GCA_016177145.1 Candidatus Omnitrophota bacterium
CCTTGATTGAATACCGACTTAATTTTATCACTAACTTTGCTGTTCAGCCAGAAACAAAAAGCCCGGGAAGTAAGGGGTTAGTTACGCACTTTTCGTCCACTTCCCAACCCTCACCCCGACCCTCTCCCTTAAAAAGGGAGAGGGGGTACAAGAAAGATACTCCACAGCTTCCACCAGAGGCGGATCTGCCTCTGGCATGATGTTGTAGAAAGGTTCATAGAGTAAAGTGAAGATCGAAGACTATCTTAAAGAAAAAAAACAACTTGTTGATCAGGCGTTGGACCAATATCTCCCAGGGGAAGATCAGTATCCGCAGTCCATTCACCGGGCGATGCGCTACTCTGTGCTGGGAGATGGAAAAAGGATCCGCCCCATTCTAGCGTTGGCCTCCTGCGAAGCGTGCGGCGGGAAACTGGAAGAAATTCTTCCGGTGGCTTGCGGCATCGAGATGATTCACGCTTACTCGCTCATTCACGACGATCTGCCGGCCCTGGACAACGATGATTTTCGCAGAGACCGCCCTTCCTGCCACAAGCAATTCGGAGAAGCGACCGCGATTCTGGCAGGAGACGCTTTATTGACTCTTGGGATGCGGCTCTTTGGCAAGCCCAGCGACTCTGAAGTCTGCCGCGCTGTTCTGGAGGTGATGGCCCACGGAGCCGGGACGGATGGGATGATTGGGGGGCAAGTGATTGATTTGGAGGTAAAACCCGCGGATCGCGATCAGCCCACCTTAGAATATATCCATACGCGCAAGACCGGGGCGTTGATCGCCGCTTCCGTGAAAGCGGGGGCGGTTGTGGCCGGAGCCGACGACGGCTCGGTTGAAAAACTGACCCGGTTCGGTGAATGCATCGGTTTGGTTTTTCAGATCGTTGATGATATTCTGGATAACGAAGATTACGCGGTTCTTTTCGGTCCCGCGAAAGCGCGCCAGGAAGCCAGGCATCTGACCGATAAAGCGAAAGAGCAGATCGCGTTTTTGGGGGAACGGGGAGAAGTTTTAACCGAGATCGCTGACATGCTGGTTTCAAGACTAAAGTAAGGAGAAAAAATATGTCTGTCCGAGTCCGTTTCGCGCCAAGTCCCACAGGGTTTCTGCATATCGGCAGCGCCAGAACCGCGCTCTTTAATTGGCTCTTTGCGCGGCATCACAAGGGAGAGTTCATTTTAAGGATCGAAGATACCGACCGCGTCCGTTCCAACGAAAAATTCCTGAAAGAAATCATGGAAAGTCTCCAGTGGATGGGGCTCAATTGGGATGGCGAGATCGAGTATCAGATGAAGCGTCTGGACATCTACAGGGAACATGCGGAGCGATTGCTAAAATCGGGTAAAGCCAAAAAAGTGGATGGGACTCAAGGGGTTAAAACAGACGAAGGAGAAGTTGGTTCGGCGATTGTTTTCCCGCTAGAAGCCAGAAAAGTTTCCTTCGATGATTTACTCCACGGCCGGATTGAGGTGGACACGACTCAATTGGGATACGACACCGTTGTCTTGATGAAAGCCGATGGAACTCCAACTTACAATTTTGCCTGTGTCGTGGATGATGCCACGATGGGAATGACGCATATTATTCGTGGAGATGATCATATCTCCAACACACCCAAACAAATTGTGCTCTACGAAGCGCTGGGATATCCGATTCCTCAATTTGCGCATATCCCGTTGATCCTGGGACCCGACGGAGGACGGCTCTCCAAGCGTCATGGGGCGACTTCGATTGAAGAATACCACCAGAGAGGTTTTCTGGGAGAGGCGCTGGTCAATTATCTGGCGCTTCTGGCATGGTCGCCTGGAAATAACCAAGAGATCATTTCCTTAAAAGAGATGATCGAGAAATTCGATATCGCCGACGTCAATAAAACCGCGGCGACTTTTGATCTGCAGAAATTAACCTGGGTTAATCACCAGTATATCAAGCAGACTCCGGTTGAGAAATTGGTGCAGTTGATGACGGAAGGGGGATTCTTGCCGGAAAATGGAAAATGGAAACTGGAAAATGGGGAAAAACAGAAAGCATGGCTAGCTCAGGTTGTTGAGTTGCTGCATGATCGGCTCGATACACTGGCTGATATCAAGACGGTCGGCGGGTTTTTCTTCGCTGAAAAAATTGAAGACGATCCGGCGGCGGTCGAGCAGGTTTTAAAAGAGGCCAAAGCGCGCAGTTATTTTGGAGATTTGGCCGGCCGGTTAGAAGCAGTCAACAATTTTGAACATGATCCAATTGAACAAGTGATGCGGGATTTTTGTCAGGAAAAGAATATCAAGACCAAAGAATTGTTTCATCCTGTCCGCGTCGCCGTGACCGGCCGGAGCGTGAGTCCGCCTCTGTTCCAAACAATGGCATTGCTCGGGAAAGAAAAAGTAGTCCGATCTCTTAAGCGGTGGGCGGCATAAATATTTGCCCCGTGGTGTAACGGTAGCACAACAGATTCTGGATCTGTTTGTCTTGGTTCGAATCCAAGCGGGGCAGCTCTGCTACGCCCTTCGGAAACTAAGATGATGGTAGGGCTTCGCAGCAGCTGGTTCTGCGAAGCTCCACCGGAATCCAAGTTGTTAAGGAGCGAAGCAGACCAAGCGGGGCAGGTTAGTGGCGTTCGAGGAGTTTCTTAATCAAGGGTCCCAAAACGCTGTGAATCATCTGCCAATCTTCTTCAGTTAATCCTTGTAAATCTTCCGGACTCAATTGGAGTTTCTCGATCAGCTTCTTTTTAGCGGAGTATTCATCCGGAGTTTCAGCCACGCGGCCGGCGCCAAAGAGCTCGGCTTCGGTAATTCCAAGCTCCTGACAGAGTTTCCGTCGCTGGTTTGGATTAGGTTCGTTAATCCCTTTCTCCCAGGCGCAGACCGTCTTGGGACTGACGCCGATTTTATGGGCGAGTTCTTTTTGAAAAAGCCCCCGCGCTTTCCGTAAGTTTCGTATTTGATCCCCGAGATTCATTTTTTCATCCTCTTGCTTCTTCGAGATTAACACAAAAATAGAGACCCGATAAGCGGAAAAACTTCCAGGGAAAATAGACTTAACTATTGATAAATCCATGTTTTATAGATTTTAGTAAGATAAATGGTTGAATAAATAACTTTTTTATGGTATTTTTAGGATTAACAGGCAATAAAGCCTCTTTTTTTGCTCCAAAAATCTATTAAAAGGTAAATTCTATGGGAAAGAAAATTCTTTTAGTTGATGATGATCCATTGGTCATTAAAACACTCCAGAAGTGCCTGCACGGTTATGGATATGAAATAGAGAGTGTCTTGAGCGGTGTAGAGGCGGTGCAGAAGGTCAGGGAATGTGACTACGATCTTATTATCTCTGATGTTCGCATGCCCAACATGGATGGAGTGGAGATGATCACTCAAATCCGAAAACTCTCTCAAGAAAGAGATCACAAAAGAGAAATCCCCGCCATTATGATCACCGGTTATTCCAATGATAGGGCCTACCGTCAGGCAATGGAGCTTGGAGTGGCTGATTTTCTCCATAAGCCCTTTGAACTGGAACAATTTGTCAAAGTGGTGCGGAAGAACCTCGATCCGGCCGCCGTTTATCAACGCGCAAGCGCTCGAATACCGCTCAATGTAAGCATTGAAGTGGTGAATCCAGAAAGCTCTCTGAGAATTGCCGGTCAACTTCAGGATGTCAGTGAGCAAGGAATCGGTCTCTGGCTGGAGGAGCGACTCTCTCTTCAAGCAATGGTTTCTTTGAAATGGAGTTCTTCAACGGGGAGACAAATCCAAATGCAGGGCAAAGTCATCCATTCCACGCCGATCGCGGGACAGCCCCACGGATTTTATTGCGGAGTTCGGTTGCTCGACGGTGATATGGATGCTCTCAAGCAAGCGCTCGTGGAGATCAGCGTTAGAGAAACAGAGCAATATCTCGATTTGCCTCTTCCGGAGCCTATCAGGGAGAACCTTAAAAACGACTACCTCCTTGAGAAGATGGACCAGAGACAGATCATGGAAGCGATTGATTTTACGCCGCCATTCTTGAAAGTCGAAAAGATCCTATTATTGGGACGGGATCACCGCGATTTACCCAACGTGAAAGGACTCGCCATGGGATTTGTTTCGACAAAGGATACGGCCGGCCATTACAACGAAACCCTCTTTTTAGCGATGTGCGGTTATTTAATGGCTTCCTCGGCGTCGGTTCATCTGGCGATTTTATTTCCTTCGACAGCGCCTCAGGTTATCGAAGCCAACGGAGTCAAACCGTTGGTTTTTTCTGACGCGAAAGAAAACCAATTATGGAAACCTTCCCAAACAGGAACTCCCTTCTTTGTGGAGAGCCGGATCTTGAAGAAAAAAATGCAGTTGGTCGTGATGGAAACCAAGGTGTCGTTTGGAAGGGTAATGTTCGGAATCATTCAGGAGCTTAAATTGGTTTTGACGCCGAAAGAGTCCATTTGGTCGGCAAAAGAAATTCCTTTTTTACAACTCTATGATTGACTATAGAGTTGTTGTCTTATTGTTGATGGCGGCGATCTTTTCATGTCTTTGGCTTTTTGTTCTTGTATCGGGGCATCGGCAGTTAATCAATAAAATCTACAGTATTTTTGTGGGGAACATGGCCTTGTGGGCATTTGGGCTGGCCATGTTCTACTACGAGCAAGAACTACCTCGCGTCCTTCTTTGGGCTGACTTTTTGTATGTCGCGGGGAGTCTCATCGCAAGCGCCTTTTTGCATTTCTCGTTTGTCTTCCCTTCAGGACAATTGAGTATTTCTCGCACTAAACAAATGTTGATTTATCTGCCCAATGTCGTTCTTGCCGTCCTATTTTTCTTTACCCCATTTATTATCAAGGATGTTTTTATTAACAATAGCGTACGCGGCTACATTTATGGGCCAGGGCATATGTTATGGGATCTCCAATTCGATACTGCTTTCAGTTTAGGTTTCTGGCGGTTCATCAAAGCCTATAGAACCAGCAGTGGCGTTAACCGAAACCGCCTCAAGTATATTCTGTTAGGAACATCCTTAGGGGTGCTGTTAGCGGGGACGACTAACGTCATCATGCCATGGCTTGGGAGATTCGAACTGATTTGGACAGCGCCGCTCCTCACTTCGACCTGGCTTATTTCTATTATTTACGCCATTTCGCGCTTTCGTCTCCTGGATGTCAAAATCGCCGCGATCCGTACGGTAATCGCCGTGCTTATTTTTGGAGGGATATTGATCTGGCCATGGTGGATTTGTTATCGGCTGCAGGATTGGCTGGTGATGGAACGCCGTTCCTACTGGTGGGGGATGGCGGCGGCGGTTGATATTGCTTTCGTGATCGCGTTCTATGCCAAGACGATTTACCACTACTTCCATACGGGAGCCGAGAAGCCATTGCTCAAAGAAGAAAAATCCTACCTCAAAGCCCTGGAAGATACCTCCAGCGAGCTGCCATTGATTAAAGATTTGGATCGCTTGATGGAAACGATCGTGATGAGCATTGTGAACAACGTTGGGATCGCAAACGCGGCGCTGTATCTGAAGAATCAAGAAGGGTATCATCTGGGTTATGCTGTTGGCGATGGGAAAGAGCCGCTTCCCAAGGGAATCACTGCCAGCGCCCCGCTAATCGAAGAACTTTTCGTTAAAAAAGGACCTGTCTTGCGAGAAGAAATCCAAGATCGGCCGGTGATTTACCAGCAAGTCTCGACGATGAAGGTCTCTGTGGTGATTCCCTGTTTGCTCAAGGGAGAGTTGTTAGGGTTTCTGGCTCTCGGAGAGAAGACATCCGGGAAATCTTATCATCCTGAAGATCTCAAAGCATTCCAAGGGTTGGCGGTGCCGCTGTCATTGGCAATGGAGAACGCCGGATATCTCAAGCAGTTGGAAGCGCTGCATAGCCAGGCGCTGGAGGGGGCTAAATTCCGCTCGATCCGGCAGATGATGAACGCGATGGGGCATGAGCTCGGCAACCTCATGATGGTTGCCTGCGGAAAAAGTCAAATACTGCTCATCGCGAAAGAAAAGCATCAATTCAGCGAAGAAGTGGTGGAGATGTTAAAAGCGATCAACGAACGGGGGATGGTGGCTTCCGAAATTCTAAAAGAGGTGAATGATTACCATAAGAAGTCTACCAAAAAAGAAATAGTCGAGTTCGATATTGCGCAAACGATCGAGAAATCGCTGGA
>JACOVV010000202.1 GCA_016177145.1 Candidatus Omnitrophota bacterium
ACGACCCACGACCCACGACCTCAATCCAGATCGGCATCAACATCTGTGAAGATATTTGGGTTGGAGACGGACCTGTCGCCGAGCAAGCCAAAAAAGGGGGGGCGAAGTTACTGATTAACATCTCAGCCAGTCCGTTTCATTCAGGTAAGGTGGGTCTGCGCGAGAAGGTTCTTCGAGGCCACGCCAAGAAACATAAAGTCTACATGGCGTATGCTAACTTAGTTGGCGGCCAGGATGAGCTGGTTTTCGACGGGGCGAGTATGGTGATGGGGCCGCAGGGACGGCTTTTGGCGATGGCGAAGTCGTGCGGGGAGGAATTGTTGGTGGTGGATGTACCGAAAGAAAAATTAAGAGAGGTCAGGGGTCAGGGGTCAGGGGTCAGAAAAAAAACAAAGGGCATTCATGTTATTGCTGACGTAAGATTTGCTCTTCGGGAAAAAACTAAGGAAATTTCGGAAAAAGTGATTTCCCGTCCTGAAAAGTTAGAAGAAATTTATCAGGCGCTGGTGCTGGGGACGCGGGATTATGTGCGGAAGAATGGTTTTGAGAAAGTAGTGATTGGTTTGAGCGGGGGAATTGATTCGGCTCTCACCGCCGTAATCGCGGTAGACGCCTTGGAAAAAGAGAACGTGATTGGTGTGACGATGCCGTCACTGTTCTCCTCTGAAGGAACCAAGAGCGACGCGAAACTGGTAGCGGAGAATCTAGGGATCATGTTCTTTACCATCCCGATTCACTCAATCTTTCAGAGTTACTTAGAGACCTTAAAGCCGGCTTTTGAAGGAATGAAAAGCGATATGACAGAAGAAAACCTTCAGGCGCGGATCCGCGGGAATATTCTCATGGCGATGTCCAATAAATTTAGATGGCTGGTGCTCACCACCGGTAACAAAAGCGAACTGTCAACCGGCTATTGCACTTTATACGGAGATATGTCCGGTGGGTTCGCGGTTTTGAAGGACGTTCCCAAGACGCTGGTCTATGAATTATCAGACTATCGAAACCAAAAGGGGGGTGTTCCGGTAATTCCTCAAAGCACGATTGATCGCGCGCCGACGGCGGAATTAAGGCCCAATCAGACCGATCAGGACACGCTTCCCCCGTATGCGCTTTTAGATGAGATTGTGGAGAATTACGTCGAGAAAGACAGGAGTTTCAACGAAATAGCCCGTAAAACCGGGGAGCAGGAACTGATCCGAAAAGTCATCCGGATGATTGATACCAACGAATACAAACGCCGGCAGGCGGCGCCGGGGATTAAAATTACTCCACGCGCTTTCGGCAGAGACCGGCGGTTTCCGATCACGAACCGATACAGGCCATGAAAAAAATAGAAACGGTTTTCCAAGGCAAAAAATTCTCCGTGACGGTGGAAGATGTTACTCTTCCCAACGGCAACCCGGCTAAGATGGAAGTGATCCACCATCCGGGATCGGTCGTGATCATTCCATGGCTTGGAGGAAACCGGTATATTTTACTCCATCAATACCGTCATTGTTTGGGAAAAGCGATTTGGGAATTTCCGGCCGGGACGCGCGAAGCGAAAGAACCGGCCGAAGCGTGTGCCTATCGTGAACTGATTGAAGAAACAGGTTATCGGGCGGGAAACCTTAAAAAGATCCTCGAATTTTACGCCACCCCCGGCGTCACGACCGAGAAAATGGATATGTTTCTGGCCAGTAACCTTGAAAAGGCCCCTTATCGGAACTTGGACGAAGACGAAATCCTGGAACCCAAGGTGTTCAAGCTCGCGGAAATGGAAAAGATGATCCAAAAGAAACAGATCGTGGACGCGAAAACGATTTTAGGCGTTTGGTATCTGTTGAGGAGTAAAAGATGAAATTATTGATTGTGTCATTGGCCCTATTTTTATCCGCCGGTTGTCAAACAACAGCCCCTAGAGCGCCGGCCAAGCCGGGAGCCTACACAACCTACGAACACGAAATGTTGAAGGCATGGGAGGGGGCGGGAAAGAAGTTCGAGGCGGGGGAATACCGCGAAGCGCTGGAATCCTATCAGAAATTCATGGATCAATATCCCTATAGCCGCTGGAACACGATGGCTTACTATTTTTTGGGAGAGTGCCATGAACGGTTAAGGGATTACCAACAAGCCAGGATTTTGTATCGCTCGGTGATGGATAAATATCCCGGTTCGGTCTGGGCTGATTTGGCCAGGGACCGGATGATGCAATTGCCGTGAAGTGGGAGAGATAAGCTCTCTTTTAAGGAGCGGTTCGATGGTAAATGATCAAACCTTATTCGCTATCCCGGTTTTTATCACGGGGACCATTCTGGCGTTGGGGATTGGATTTGTGGTCTATTTAAAAGACCCGCGCTCCATCCGGAATTTTTCTTTTTTTCTGGTCTGCGCCAGCACGGGGCTCTGGCTGATTACGGTTCCGGCCGTTTACCTTGCCCCAAACCCAATTGTCGCCGCCGAATGGTACAAGAAAGTCACTTTCCTGGGAGTGGCTTTTATCGCGCCGAGCATTTTTTTCTTCAGCACGACCCTTTTTAAGGACCGAAAACCATGGATCCAGTGGACGCGGCTGGTCTATTTCATCGCGTTGGTTTTTTATCTTCTTGGATTGATCGGGGATTGGGGAGTTCTGCGGGCCGAACGATTCCCATGGGGGTACTACCCGAAGTACGGCCACAGCAATGGTATTTTTTTCTCTTATTTTGTTGTCTGCTATACCGCGGCCTTGATCAACATCGCCCGAAGTATTCGTCTGGAAGAAAATGAAGTGCGGCGGATTCAAGACAAGATCTTCTTCGCCGCGTTCAGCATTACTTTTTTTGGAGTGGTGGATTTTATCACGAAACTGACTCCCCTGGTGGTGTATCCTTTTGGGTACCTGCCGATCGCCGTCTGGATTATGATCGTCGCCTACGCGATTATCCGCTACAGGGCGCTGGATGTCCAAACCGTCATTCACAAGACGATCATGTGGATGACCCTTTCCGCGGTAGCGTTGTTCCCGCTGGTCCTTTTGGTCTACGCGACTCAAAGCTGGTACCAACGGCTTTCTCCATTGATTTTCTCAATCGTCATGCTGCCTGTCTGCGCGCTCTTTACTTTGTATCTCCGCTGGATTCAGCCGCGGATTGACCGGTTGTTCAACCGGAGGAAAGTCGATCTGGAAGCAGAACTGGACCGTTTTACCGCTGAACTGGTGACGTTAAAAAATCCAAAAGAAGTCGTTGATAAAGTCATGGATACTGCGCAAAGAGTTTTTGATTTGGAAAGTATCACCCTCTTTTTGGTGAATGACGGCCGCGCGCAGTTGGCGGTTGTCAAGCGGCAAGGACGGCTTGCCGTTGATGAGGGGACCCGCTATTCAGTAGATCACCCGCTGATGGTTTGGCTGGCGAATCACGATAGAATCATTGACTGGCGTTTTCTCGAAATAGATCCCCAGTACCGGTCCATGCCTGTTGAAGGGAGAGAGTTGCTGCCGTCCTTAAAAGCCGCTTACCTGGTTCCGCTGGTCCTAAACCAGTCGCTGGTGGGGATCATTTTACTGGGGGACAAAAAAGACGGAGCTTTCTTCAAAGAGATCGAGGCCCACTTTCTAAACCGGTTCCGCGCGCAGGGGGCGATTGCGCTCTCCAATTCGCTTCTCTATGGAAAAGTCGAGCAGGAGGTCCAGCGGCGCACCGAAGAACTCCTGGAGACGAAGGACCAATTGACTCGCGCCGAAAAATTAGCGACGCTCGGCACCCTGGCCGGCGGCGTCGCTCACGAGATCAATAATCCTCTGACAGCGATTCTCACCAACATCCAGATGATGGCGATGGATCCTCACGACGAAAGTGAGAAAGAATCGCTGGTCCTCATGGAAGAAGCAACCAAGCGATGCCGCACCATCGTGCAAAAACTGATGACCTACGCCCGGCAGAGCCCCGGGAGGAAAAAGGAAGAAGCCATTGACTTGATCACCGTGGTTCAGAATACGGTGGAACTGCTTCGTTACCAGATCCAGCAGGATAATATCGAAATCAACGTGGAAATCAACGGGATAAACGACGCGATGATCCGGGGCAACAGCGGCGAATTGGAGCAGGTTTTGACGAATCTCATCCTGAACGCCAGAGACGCCGTCAAATCGGTGGAGCGTTCCTCTCGAGGGATCGAAATCTCCCTTTCTCAAGACAGTTCTTTATTCTTGCTCAAGGTGAAGGATAACGGCTGCGGTATTCCTTCCCATGTCCTTCCCAGGATCTTCGACCCCTTCTTTACGACTAAGGATGTCGGTAAAGGGACGGGATTGGGGCTTTCCATCTGCCAAAGCATCGTGGAACAGCATGGAGGAAGAATTATCGCCCAATCCAAAGTAGGTGAAGGGACAGAGATGAAAGTAGAATTGCCGAGGAGAGAGGTGATGCCAAAATGATTACAGAGGCCGATGTTTTGAGTATCCTCAGGCAAGTCCAGGATCCGGATTTACACAGGGATATCGTTTCGCTTGGGTTTGTCAAAGAGGCCAGAGTGAGCGGTGACACGGCAACGGTTTTGATTGAGTTAACGACCCCTGCCTGTCCTGTCCGCGACCAGATGAAAGAAGAAGCGCGGCGGTTAGTGGCTTCTCTTCCGGGAATCAAAAAAGTGGATATCCAGATGACCGCTCAGGTTCGCGCGACCGCCAGCCCAGCCAAAGAAAAATTTCTTCCGCAGGTTAAAAATATCGTCCCCGTCGCCAGCGGCAAGGGAGGAGTCGGGAAATCCACAGTAGCCGTTAATCTTGCGTTAGCGCTCGCCAAAACCGGGGCTAAAGTCGGGCTTCTGGACGCGGACGTTTACGGGCCGAGTGTCCCGATGATCATGGGGATTACCGAAAAGCCAAAACAGGTCAACAGTCGTTTGATCCCGGTTGAGAAATATGGCGTCAAAATTGTTTCGATGGGATTTCTGGTTCCTGCGACCGAAGCGGTCATCTGGCGCGGGCCGATGCTCCATCAGATGATGCAGAATTTCTTAGGCGGAGTCGAGTGGGGAGAGTTGGATTATTTGGTCGTTGATCTTCCTCCAGGGACGGGCGATGTTCAGCTCAGTCTCTGTCAGATGATTCCAGTGACCGGGGCGGTGATTGTTTCAACGCCGCAGGATATTGCCTGGAACGTCGCGCAAAAAGCGATCTTGATGTTTAACAAACTCAATGCTCCTGTTTTAGGAGTGATTGAGAACATGAGTCATTTCATTTGTAGTCATTGCGGCGAGAAAGAAGAAATTTTCGGCTCCGGCGGCGCCAGAAAATCGGCCGAACAGTGGGGGATACCGTTTCTTGGAGAAATTCCGCTTCTGACGCAGATTCGAACTACTTCAGATCAAGGCAAACCGGTTGTCCAGTCAGATCCCGACTGTCCGGCTGCCAAAGCATTTCTGAAAGTCGCCGAAAATATGGCGGCGCAGATCAGCATCCGCAATATCCAGGGAGAAACGAAAATCGTCCCCGTAAAAATCGGCCCGCCCAACCAGCCGCAAATCGAGATCGAGTGGAGCGATGGGCACAAAAGCGGTTATCCGGCAAGAGAGCTTCGCTTGGCTTGTCCCTGCGCGGA
>JACOVV010000212.1 GCA_016177145.1 Candidatus Omnitrophota bacterium
CCCTCGGTCTGGCGTCACATCGGCGGCGGGATTCGATCGCTCCTGGGTGGGATTCTTAAAACCGAAGACGGGGTGGTGATCAAAAAAGCGGTGGAATGTTTCCGTGAATATTATTTGGCTCATTGCCTTGATAAAACCGTCCTCTATCCGGGAGTGACGGAAGTTTTGGCGCATTACCAAGGGCGGAAAAAAAGAATGGCCGTCGTGACGAACAAAGACCAGGAGTTCACCCACAAAATTCTGGCCGGGCTGGGGGTGGAGAAGTACTTCCAGTCGAGGATCGGTGTCAGGGAGGGGGATAAGAAAAAACCGCACCCGGATTTACTGCACAAGGCGCTGCGGGAACTGGAAAGCGATTCGTCCGAAACGGTCATCATCGGTGATTCACCGGCGGACATCGAGGCGGGGCAAAAGGCGGGGACAAAAACCTGCGGGGTCGGTTACGGAATCGGCGAACCGGAGAAAATCCGGAGCGCGCGGCCTGATTTCTGGGTGGAGAATCCCGTGGAGCTGATCGGGTTATTCTAGAAACTTAAATCAGGAATGACAAGGGGGGCGTGAAATGAGACTCAATCATGGTGTTTTCAAAATCATCCTCGGCGGTGTCTTCTTATTTTCCATCATCGGTTGTGGAACGCCGCGGGTGATCCGCAAGGACTGGAAGGCGCGTTCCGCCAATACCCTCCAGGGAATGGAACCGGCCGCCAAAACGCCTCTCCACGCGACCGCGGAAGAATTTGACTGCAAAATTGACGGGACTCGGTTAGAGAGAATTTTCCTCAAGAGACCCGGCAATACCTATCATGGCGCCATGGAAACCACCGCCTGGTATTGTCCCAAAGACAATGTTTACTGGGTGTTTTATCAAGAGGGGGCCGGCGGAAGTTTGAAGATTCAGTGGTTCGGGCCGTTTGATGTTCCTCAAAGACAGGTCAAAGGTCAAAGGTCGAAGGTCGAAGGATAAAACGTAAATGTCGCATGAACACATTCTCGTTGTCGAAGATGAACCGAACATCTCCCAGGCGATTCAATATAATTTAGAAAAAGAAGGATACCGCGTCTCTAGCGCCGGTGACGGCGCTCAAGGATTAAAACTGGCTCAAACGGCGCTTCCTTCCCTGGTAGTCTTGGATTTAATGCTCCCCCAGATGGACGGTTTGGAAATTTGCCGGCTCCTCAAAAGAGAAGAGAAGACAAAAAACATTCCCATTCTGATGGTGACCGCGAAGTCTCAGGAAACGGACAAAGTGGTCGGACTCGAATTAGGGGCCGATGACTACCTCGCCAAACCGTTCAGCATGCGGGAACTGATTGCCCGTGTCAAAGCGATTCTTCGGCGGTCGTCCGGCCCACAGACGGTCCAGGAACTCTTGGTTTGCGGAACGCTGAAACTGGATCTAGCCAGGAGAAAAGTGACCGTCAAAGAAAAAGAAGTCGTTTTGACCGCGAAAGAGTTTGATCTTTTACGGGTTTTGATGGAAGCCAAAGGGAGAGTCCTCGACCGGGAAAAACTGCTGGAGAGAATCTGGGGATTGGACCGCTCTATCGAGATCGAGACTAGAACGGTGGATGTGCATGTCGGACAATTGCGCAGGAAAATCGGTTCCGAGACAAAGCGGCTGGTGACGTTGAAGGGAGTAGGGTACCGATGGGATTGGGATTAGATTTTTTTGGGTTAAAGAAACACCATCAAAACGAAACGCTCTCCCGACGGCTAAAAGAAAATATCGAACAGCTGGAATCCAAAATCCACCAGCTGGAGACGACCCAGATCCATACCCTGGCCGTCCTGGAGAGCATGACCGAAGCGGTCATCGCCGTGGACCAGGAGGAACGGGTCCTTTTCATCAATGCCGCCACCGAAGGACTTTTTCAAATTGAACGGCAGAAGGTCAAAGGGCGTAATCTCCTGGAAGCGATTCGCAATGCCCCCCTCAACGAATTGATTTTGAAAACGGTGCGCCAATCGGAGCCCAAGTCGGAAGAAATCCAGATGCTGACTCCCATTGAGCGGGTTTTCAAGGCGCAGACCGCCCCTTTGAGCCGGCAGGGGAAGACGATCGGAGCGGTGGCGGTGCTCCATGACGTGACGGAACTCAAACGCCTGGAACGGATCCGCAAAGAATTCGTGGCGAACGTTTCCCACGAGTTAAAAACTCCCCTGACGGCGATCCAGGCGTCGGTGGAAACCTTGCTGGACGGAGCGATCAACGATTCCTCCCACAACCGGAAGTTTTTAGAGTGTATCGAAAAGGATGCCCAGCGGCTTCACAATCTGATCGAAGACCTGCTTCAGTTGTCCAGAATCGAATCCAAAGAAATTCCGCTCAAGAAAGAAAATGTGGCCTTGTCGGAGACGGCGCGCCGGGCGGTCGGACAATTCAAGAAAGCGATCCAGCAGAAGAACCTGACCGTAGAAATGGAAATAGGCGATGAGAAACTTCCGGCCGATTCCGTGCAGTTACAACGGGCGATTGACAATTTAGTGGACAACGCGATCAAGTATAACAAGCAGGACGGCCGGATTCTTCTCCGCGCGCGAAAAGAAGAGAACTGGATTCGATTGGAGGTCGAGGATACCGGAATCGGCATCCCCGAAGAAAACCTCCCCAGAATTTTTGAACGGTTCTACCGCGTGGACAAAGCCCGCTCCCGCGAGCTCGGAGGGACCGGACTGGGGCTTTCCATCGTCAAACATATCGCCGAACGCCACGGCGGCCGGGTGGAAGTCACCAGCCGGCCCGGACAAGGAAGTTGTTTCACCCTCTGGCTGCCTGCTTAAACCTCTTCCCC
>JACOVV010000206.1 GCA_016177145.1 Candidatus Omnitrophota bacterium
CCACTCCCTGAGCGGCGGCGGCTAAAGAAGCGACAGGGGTCAGTGGTTTGTCCGAGTAACCGGACTGGGCGATGACCGGAAGATACACATTTTTTGCTTGGGAAATAGCTTCCGCTAACTCCGCGTCTTCTTCGCTGGGCTGCAGGAAAAGAAAGTTCAGCAGAATGGCTTTAGCGCCGGCGGTTTTCAAGGCGTGAATCAATTGAGTGTGCCATTTCCTTGAGATGGGCCATTGACCGATCCGATGCAATGTGTCTTCGCCAATTTCAATAATGATGATCTCTGGATGGGAAGGGGGCGCGTACCGGTGCCGGTATCTCCAGTCAAGGGTGGTTAATTCGAACATTTCTCCCCAGCGCAGAAACACTCCTAGGCCGGTAATTAAAAACACAGCCAGAACAAACGCGGACCGCAGCATCAGGGAACGATGTCGCATTGAAAGAAGGGTTACCTCCGCCTCTTGGTCATTCTCACCTGATTTCCTTGCCGGTTATACCGGACATCATCCATAAACTGGCGCATCAGAACTAAACCATATCCTTTTGAAGAAGTTTTAGAAGGATCAAACCCCTTTCCCTGGTCTTCAACGATAATCGTTACTTGATTTCGTCCAGAATCGAGCGTGAATTGAAACTGGATTTTTTTGGAAGGGTCTTCGCGATTACCGTGTCTGACGGCATTGGTTAAAGCCTCTTCCACCGCCAGCCGGATATCAAAAAGAATGTCATCGTTCCATTTTTCTTTTTTGAGGGCGTCCAGAAGCTGCTTCGTGGCCCAGGGAATCCTATCAACGCGGCTAGGAAGCCGCAGCGTCTGAACCATCTTGGATGTTAAAAAATTTGTTGAGGCGTGTCACTTCGACTACTTTCTTGACATTCAAGGTTAAACCCGAAAGAATCAATTTACCTTGCAGGTACGCGACCTGGTGATGGTACTCGACCAGCAAACGCAGCCCCGAACTATCCACGTAATCCACCTTGCGTAAATCTATTAATACTTTCTTCAATTTGGCTTCGACGGCCCTTTTAAGCGCCGTTTCAAGCTCTGGATAAGTATTCAACGTCAGTTCACCCTCCAGAACCAATTTGATGCCCCCTTCGACGGGCTCTTGGCCGATTTTCATTGGGCCGCCTCCTCAAAAATCCCCATTCGGCGAAATTTTTCATAGCGTTGTTGGACGAGTTCATCGGTGTCAATCTTCTCAAATTCATCCAGGTACTCCTGTATGACACTTTTGACACGAAGAGCCATGGCGTCAGCGTCACGATGGGCCCCTCCCAACGGCTCCTCGATAATCCGATCAATGAGTTTGAATTCCAGTAAATCCTTTGCCGTTAACTTCAGGCACTCGGCCGCCTCGCGCGCTTTCGTCCGATCCTTCCAGAGAATCGCGGAGCACCCTTCCGGGGAAATAACAGAATAGTAGGCATTTTCCAGGACACAAATCCGGTCTCCCATGCCGACCCCCAGAGCGCCGCCGCTCCCCCCCTCACCGATGACGATCACAATGACGGGGATGTGAAGCGACGCCATAAAACGGATGTTTTCCGCGATCGCGTGCGCCTGACCTCTCTCTTCAGCTCCAATGCCGGGATAAGCTCCCGGCGTATCCACGAAACAAACCAGCGGCAGATGGAATTTCTCCGCCATCGCCATCAGACGCATGGCCTTGCGGTATCCTTCAGGGTGAGCGCTCCCAAAATTCCGGCGGATATTTTCTTTAATATCCCTCCCTTTTTGGTGGCCCAGGATCATCATCGGTCTTTTTTCAAAGAACGCTAATCCCCCCACTAGAGCTTTGTCGTCGCCGAAAAGACGATCCCCATGAAGCTCGACGAAATCAGAAAAAATCATGCGGACGTAATCCAAAGTTAACGGTCTCTTCGGGTGACGGGCCAACTGGATTTTCTGCCACGGAGTCAGGTTGCTGAAAACCTCTTTTTTCATTTTTTCAAGACGGGCTTCCAGTTTCCGGATCTCCGGTTCAAAATCCAGTTTTTTATCTGCGGTAACGCTTCTTAATTCTTCTATCTTTCGTTCGATTTCGACAATCGGTTTTTCAAAATCAAGTTCTCCAGCCATAGAGATCCTCTTATTTTTTACGATTTCCCCTGGGTGGATTCTGTCGTCTCGACAATTTTGACCGCGGTCCCCTCAGGCAGCAGCGCGTAAAGTTCTTCGACATCCTCGTTGCGCATTCGTACGCACCCAGCCGTAACCGCCTGTCCAATCTTCTCAGGTTCTACCGTCCCGTGAATGCCAAAACCTTTTGGATGCTCCTTAGAAGAAATCCCCATCCACCGTGTTCCCAGAATATTCTCAGGGCTCCCCGGAGGAATGACAGCGCCTGTCTTGTACCATGTCGGATTCTCCAATCGAGTTACGATGATAAAATCCCCGACCGGCGTCGAATTGTCTTTGCCGGTGGAGACCACGTATTCTTTTACCGGCTTCCCGTCAAGGCGGAGTTCCATTCGGTTTTTTGCCTTGCTCACCAAAACATCGAATTTCCCAGGAGGAATTTTTAGTTTCTGTCCTACTCTAATAGAATCGCCCTGGAGGTCATTTAACTTCTTGATCAATTCTAGGGTTGTGTTATAGCGCCGTGCTATCTTGATCAGAGCGTCGCCCGGCTGGACTGTGTAGTCAATCGTTTGTCGTGAGAGAACCTCCAGAACATTGATATCTTTTTCTGGAGATGTATCTGCTTTCATGGATGCCGGTGTCTGTTCTTCAACCGGCCCTGATTGATTCTTAGTCCATCCCCACCAAAGCAGTATTCCCCCCGCCGCCAACAGAGCAATGATGATACTGAGTCGCCGTTTATTCATAAGTCACCCCACAGGTTATAGCAAAACACCGCCATGACAATTCCCAGAAGCCCCCCCACCAATACCTGGATGGGAGTGTGGCCGATTAATTCTTTCAGCCGTTCGTCACGGATTCCTTTGTTTAAATAAATATCGTCAATAATCTTATTTAAAATTCCCGCCTGCCGGCCTGCCGACCGGCGCACTCCTTGAGCGTCAAACATGGTCACCAGGCAAAAAATCGAAGTGACGGCAAACAATGGGCTATCGAATCCTGATTGAAATCCAACAGAGGTCGCCAACGCGCTGACACCCGCGGCATGAGCGCTTGGCATGCCCCCCGTCCCAAGCACCCACTTAAAATTAAATCGCTGTCCCTGAAATAGACACAATAGTATTTTGATACTCTGGGCGACGGCCCAAGTAATCAAAGTAGATAAAAAAATTTTATTCTTACAAATTTCGACCACAAAATCTCGCATGCCTTGTGTAGTTTCGTTCCTAAATTTGCCCGTCTTTTGCCAATGCGGGGAGTGGCGCTGGAATCACCTGCACTGTCCCCTGATGATGTTGTGTCGATCTCCCCTCGTGCACCAGAAATCCCTTATTCCCTGCGGCAAGAAGTTGTTTATCCCGCAACCTAATGAAGGATTGCTTACGCTCTTTTTGTTTACGCCGGGCGTCTTTTAGCGCCCGCTTTAACTCCGTTCGATCTTGAAACTTTCGCTCTAACGTTTCTTTCTCCGACGTTAAAAAAGCGACTTTAACTGCTAAAGCCCGTCTGTTTTCAACAAGTGTACCGATCCTGTCAACCAACGGCCGGCTAGGATTCGCTAACCCAATTTCTTCTTCCCGGGCTTGATGTAAGACCTGGTCAATCGCTTCCAACTCTGCTTCGGCCTGTGCTAATTCCTGTTCGATAGTCCCCTTCTCAGCCATTAGTTTTTGCAGTTCGCCGACTCTTTTATCATATTCCACTTCCATCTGGCGTATCATTGAAGCAGTCTGCTGAGTAACTCTATGGATGGTAATATGTTGGTAGGCCAGTAACACGATAAGACAAAGCAGGAACACCCTGCGGATCACGCGTCCCATAAGTCTTTTTTTATACACCAAGACGGTGAAAAATGCAACTTTAATTATTCTATAATGACATCTTTATAGGTTTTACCGGAAGGAATCATCGGCAGCACATGTTCCTGATAGGGAACAATCACATCCAAGATGTACGTTGTTTTGGCGGCCAGCATTTCACGAATAGCATGGGAGAGTTCCTTTTTCTGGGTCACCTTCCGTCCTGGAATTTTAAAAGCGCCGGCTACTTTAATAAAATCCGGATAGGAATTGGAGTCGCTTGGATCTCCGATATAAGTATGCCCCCTGTTCCCTTTGTAGAAACGATCCTCCCATTGCACTACCATCCCCAGATGCTGGTTATTGAGGATCATGACCTTGACGGCGATTTTTTCCAAGTAAGCGGTCGCCAGTTCCTGAATGTTCATCTGGAAACTGCCGTCCCCGTCGATATCCACCACCTCTTTTTCGGGATGCGCTAGTTTGGCTCCCAGCGCCGCCGGAAAACCAAATCCCATCGATCCCAATCCCGAGGAGGAAAGAAATTGCCTCGGCCGCGTAAATTTGTAGTGTTGCGCGGTCCACATCTGATGCTGCCCCACGCCGACGGCAATAATCGCGTCGTCGTGAGTCATCTCGCTTAAAAGACGGATCGCGTATTGAGGAAGGATACAATCATCGCGGTCCTTGAAATCAAAAGGATACTGTTTCTTCCACTGTTCGATCTGATGGCGCCATTCGGTGTAATCGCCCGGCTTGACCATTTTTAAAAGCTCCTCAAGCGCGTAACAGACATCGCTCACCACCGGAATATGCACTTCCCTGTTCTTGTTAATCTCGGAAGGATCAATATCCACATGCACAATCGTGCCGTGTTCGGCGAATTTTTCCACTTTGCCGGTCACCCGATCGTCAAAGCGCACGCCAAAGGCCAGCAATAGATCCGCTTCATTGACAGCGTTGTTCGCGAAAACAGAACCGTGCATCCCCAGCATTCGGAGCGCCAGAGGATGTGTTTCGGGGAAACAACCCAGCCCCATCACCGTCTGTGCCACGGGGATTTGAGTTTTCTCGACAAATTTTTTCAATACTTCTGACGCCCCGGAAGAAATAATCCCACCGCCGACGTAGAACACCGGCCTCTTCGCTTTGGCGATCGCGTCGGCAATCTGGCGAAGCTGGTTCGGGTGCGCGTGAATATTCGGCTTGTAACTGCGCATCTCCACTTTCTCCGGGAATTCCGGAACAACCATTTCCTGCTGGACATCCTTAGGAATATCCACCACGACAGGACCCGGCCTGCCGGTAGAAGCGATGTAAAAAGCTTCCTTAATCACCCGCGGGATATCCCGGATATCCTGGACTAAATAGTTGTGTTTCACGATCGGCCTGGTGACACCGACCACGTCGGTCTCCTGGAAAGCGTTCTTACCGATGTTGTAACGCGGGACCTGGCCCGTAATCGCCACAATGGGAGTCGAATCCATATAGGCATCGGCGATTCCTGTGATTAGATTCGTCGCGCCAGGTCCAGAGGTCGCGATACAGACCCCCACCTTGCCGCTCGCGCGGGCGTACCCCTCGGCGGCAAAGACCTCTCCCTGTTCATGACGAGGAAGAATGGTCCGAATCTTCTTGGAATAAGTCAGCGCCTGGTGAAGCTCCATACTGTTGCCGCCCGGGTAAGCAAAAAGAATCTCAACTCCTTCCCGTTCAAGGGCCTTGATGACAATTTCCGCCCCCTTGATCGGCTTATGAATTTTTGAATCTGTATGTTCCATAGAGCCAAGAGTATACCACAAAAGAGAGAAAGGTGAAAGGCGAAGAAAAATGAAAGAATTTGGCGAGTTAGAGCGTCTTATATTAATAAAGGAGGAAATAACTTATGCTTTCAAAAACATTTTCAGCCAGTCCGCTGGGGATTCAAGCTTGTTTAGTCGAGGTCGAAGTAGAAGTCGCTCAAGGGCTCCCGCAGGTGATTCTGGTGGGATTGCCGGATACAGCTCTACGGGAAAGCCGGGACCGGATTCTCACCGCCATCCGCCAGAGCCGGTTCCCTCATGAACCGCGCAAACTGATTATTAACCTGGCGCCGGCCGATTTAAGAAAAGAAGGGCCTCTCTTTGACCTTTCCATCGCCGTCGGCATTCTGGCCGCTCAAGAAATCGTTTCGCAGGAAGCGGCCCAGGAATACGTGATGATCGGAGAATTAGCGTTAGACGGAACCATTCGTCCCGTCCGCGGCGTCCTGCCAATCGCTCTCTCGATGGCGAAGAATGGAAAGAAAAAACTAATTCTCCCGGTTCAGAACACGCGCGAAGCGAGTATTGTCAGAGAAATCGAGTGTTACCCGGTCGGCCATCTCGCGGAAACCGTTTCATTCCTGAATGGAGAAACCCCCATCACTCCTTATCGTTATCAGGAAGAACTCCCCTCCTCCAACTCATTAGATCCACAACCTTCGATCGGACAGTTTGATTTTTCCGAAGTCCAAGGGCAGTTTCAAGCGAAGCGGGCTTTGGAGATTGCCGCCGCCGGCCGGCATAATCTCCTGATGATCGGGCCGCCGGGAAGCGGAAAGACGATGCTCGCCCAGCGGCTCCCTTCTATTTTGCCGCCGATGAGCCGCCAGGAATCGCTGGAGACCAGCGCGCTTTACAGCATCGTCGGGCAATTGAACCATGAGCGCCCTCTTTTGACCCGCCCCCCCTTTCGCACCCCGCATCACTCCGCCAGCGCGGTGGCCCTTTGCGGCGGCGGGACACATCCCCGCCCCGGCGAAATCAGTCTGGCCAATAACGGCATTCTTTTCCTGGATGAGTTCCCTGAATTCGACCGTTCCACTTTGGAATCACTGCGCCAGCCAATGGAAGAAGGAGAAATTACCATCGCGCGAGTCCAGCGCTCGCTCCGTTTCCCGGCGCGGTTTCTTCTCGTCGCGGCGATGAACCCCTGTCCGTGCGGGTTCCTCGGTGATCCACGGAAAGAATGTTCTTGTTCCCCGCGAGAAGTTTGGCGGTATCGCCATAAAATTTCCGGGCCGCTTTTGGACCGGATTGATATCCAGGTGGAAGTCCCCCCGCTTCGCTTCCATGAACTGAACTCTTCCCAAAAACAGGAATCCTCCGCGGAAATTTATACCCGCGTGGCGTCCGCCAGGGAAAAACAGATCAAGCGGTTCAGCTCACTGGGGATTGAATGGAATGCTCAAATGTCTCACCGGCAAATCAAGAAATCGTGTCCCTTGGGAGAAGCGGAATCGAACCTACTTCGCCAAGCGATGGAAACTTTCGGCTTAAGCGCCCGCGCGCACGACAAAATCTTGAAGGTAGCTCGAACAATCAGTGACCTGGCGGGAAGCGAAAATATCAAAGTGGAACATCTGGCTGAGGCGATACAATATAGAAACTTAGACCGAAATGTTGGAGGAACAATTTGACTTTTGCCCTTTGACTTTTTACTTTTGACTTTCTCTAGACCGGCGGTTCTTCCTGGAAATGCGGGCCGTGGAGGTGGCAGGTGTCGTTGATATCGGTGAGATAGGTTCGCCCGTCCAGAACTTCCACGATGGTGAGACTGGAATTTTCCAGGAAAATATTCAACAGCACTTTATCGAAATCGGCTTTGAGCCAGTGGGAGATCAGAGCGGCCAGGATGCCGCCGTGGGTCACCAAGACGACCCTCTCTTTGGTTTCTGAAGCGGTTATTTCCGCGAACGCCTTCACCGCCCGCCGGCGGAATTTCGCGATGGTTTCGGCCTTTGGAATTTTGATCTTGGAGGGAGCTTTCAGCCATTTCTGATAGCCGTTGTTGTAGAGCCGGTTGACCTCTTCCGGCCTCTTCCCTTCCCAAGCCCCCAGATGGATCTCCATTAATCCTTTTTTGGTATGGCAGGGAATCGCCAACCCCTTGGCCAGAATCCGCGCCGACTCATGCGCGCGCATTAGGGGACTGGCAATAATCTTTTCGACCTTTTCCCGTTTTAGGCGGGAAATCAGTTTTTCGATTTGTCCTCTCCCTTTTTCGGAAAGAGGAGGATTGGAATGCCCCTGGACTCGATTTTCAGCGTTCCAGGTGCTTTGGCCGTGACGAATCAGATATAGACGCATGATATTATCTCTTTATTTACCTATGCAAAACTTCGAGAAAATCCGCCCCAGTAAATCTTCGGTGGTTGTCTCCCCCACAATCTCTCCGATCGCGTCCAGCGCGTCGCGGATATCCACAGAGATAAACTCAGCGGAGAGTTTTTTCTCCATTGTTTCAAGCAAGCGGCCCAGCGCTTTATCCGCGCGAATCAACCCTTCCTTGTGACGGACGTTCGTGACTAACTCTTCCGCTGAGCCGATCACTTCTCCTTGCCAGACTAATTTTGAGATCACCCCGATAAGTTCCTCAAGTCCTTTCCCTTGAGAAGCGGATATGGAAACGACTGGGAACCCATTGCTCCATTCTTTGATCCGCGCCTGATCAATTTTTTGAGGGAGATCGTTCTTGTTGATCACGATGACCGCTTGACGAGCGGCGGCTTTTTCCAAAATCTCATCATCTTCTCTTGTTAAAGAAGCGGACCCATCCAGGATGGTCAGCAAAAGGTCGGCTCTCTCAAAGTAAGTCCGGCTCCGGCGAATTCCCTCTTTTTCGATCGTATCTTCACTTTCCCGAATTCCGGCGGTGTCCACTAACCGCATTGGGATCCCATCGAGATTCATCACTTCCTCGATTATATCTCGTGTTGTCCCGGGAATCGGTGTCACAATCGCCCGTTCTCGGCCAAGGAGCGCATTTAATAAACTCGATTTGCCGACGTTCGGCTTCCCGCAAATGACCCCCACAACCCCTTCACGAAGGACCTGCCCTCTTTCCGCAGTCGTTGAGAGTTTGTGAATTTCATCTTTTATCTTTTTGACCCGGTTGAGCATGTCAATACCGGAGAGAATTTCCAAATCTTCATCTGGAAAATCCACCGAGGCCTCGACGTAAGCGTAGATATCGAGCAGTTCTTCCCGGATCTGGCGGACTCTTTTGGAAAGATGCCCTTCAAGTTGATTCATCGCCACTCGTAAACTCAAATCGGTCTGCGACCGGATAATATCGAGTACCGCCTCGGCTTGGACCAAATCAATACGCCCATTTAAAAACGCCCTCTTGGTAAACTCTCCCGGCTCTGCCAGCCGCGCCCCTTTCTGCAAGAGCAGATCCAAAATCCGCCGCGTCACCAGTATCCCGCCGTGGCAACTGATCTCGACCATCTCTTCCGCGGTGTAGCTCTTGGGCGCCCGCATCACGGTGACGAGGACTTCGTCAATACCCACCACCCACCCATAATGCACTGTGAAACTTTTAACTTCAGCCAGTTTTTTCCCGCTTTGGCTCCGGAATATTTTATCAGCGATGGCGATCGCCTCTTTCCCGCTCAAGCGGACAATCCCAATCCCCCCTTCTCCGATGGGGGTCGAAATCGCTGCAATGGTATCGTCTAAATCATGGAGTTTCATAGGGAGGTTTTATTATACCAGCGGCCGGAGTTTAAATCGAAAAACAACTTTTACAGGATCGTTGCTAGTGACAGCAACGGGGGTATGCCGGAGGCGATTGGCAAAACCGATCAGTTGAGTCAGAGAGAGCCCCATATAACGGCTTTTGCGGGAACCCGATGCTAAAGTGACCTGCCGGAAAAGCTCCTCCGCCCGCTTGGCTTGTTGTTGGACGCGGCGCTTTCTTCCTTCTCTCGCTTTGACTCCCGCCGCCGCGAGTTTAATGAGCCCTTTCAAAAAATCGGCCGTTACTCCTTTTCTCCCGCACGCGAGCCAGACCGATTCCCACGCGTCATGCGCTTCCCAATAATAGCCGTGATTGAAGAGGTCAATGCCATAGAGATACGGCCGACACTTGCACCAGTTAGGAAAAGGGACGGTTCTATTTTTTTCATTTTTTAAGATTTTAGAAAAAATAGAACCGTCCCTTTTCTCCCCGTAACTATGTCCTTTGGGATCCCGCACCGGATGCGGGAACCGTGTGGGAATATACGCGTATGGTGGAAATGGTTCATCCGGAACCAGTCGAACGGATTGATTTCGTTTCATCTAAAACCCTAATAGCTTCCTGGCTTTTTCCTGCGCCGAGGTGAACGGTTTCTGCATCGCCTGGATTGCTTCGGCGACCACAAAGAGGGATCCCGTGACAAGAATAAGGTCGCCTGTAGAGATCATCTTTCGGGCTTTATGGAGGGCTTCGTCAATGTGGGAGAATTTGCCGGCCAGTTTTTGCGTCGGGACCATCTCGGCTAAGCGATCCACGGAGGTGGCGCGCGGATGATCGGCGCGAGTCACCATAATCCGGTGGGCGATCCTGGAAAGCTCGGAAAGGATTCCCTGTTGATCTTTGTCTTTGGAAATCCCGATCACCAGCAACAAATGGTCATACTGAAACCATTCCGGTATGGCTTGCGCGAGCGCCGCGGCGCTCGCCTTGTTCTGCGCGCCGTCCACGACAATGAACGGCCGCTCATGCAGGACCTGAAGACGGCCCGGCCATTGGGCCTGACTCAAACCCTCGGCGATTGATTTTTCTGAAACGGGAATATTTTGTTCCTTAAGACACTCCGCTATTCCAATCGCCGTGAGCGCGTTATTCACCTGGTAATCCCCCAACAGAGACAATGATAATTTCTCATACCGCTCTAATCGCCCGACGGCATTGAAAGATTGTTTCCGGCGCTGACGGTCCCGTTCGATTTTGCCCTCAAGATGAATCTCCTTCCCCACTTCATAAAGTGGGGCGTTCTTTTCTTTGGCGGTTTGCGCCAAGACTTCCATCACCTGCGGCATCTGCGGAGAAACGACCACCGGAACTTTTTCCTTGATAATTCCCGCTTTTTCTTTGGCGATGGAAGCCAAATCAGACCCAAGGATCGCGGTATGGTCATAACTGATCGAGGTCATCGCGCACACTTTTGGCGTCACTACATTGGTCGCGTCCAGACGCCCACCGAGTCCCGTTTCTAAAACAACGATATCAACCGCTTCTCCAGAAAAAAAGAGAAAAGCAATGACCGTGAATATCTCAAACCATGTCAAGGGTCCCCATTGTTCATTTTGACGATAACGCTCTGCGGCTGGTTTGATCGTCTCCACTAATTGGGTTAATTGTTGTTCTGGGATTGAGATTCCAGAGAGCTGAATTCTCTCTTTTAAGTCAAATAGATGCGGCGAGGTGTACAGTCCTGTCCGGTATCCTGCTACTTTGAGAATCGAGGCAAGCATCGCGGCGGTGGAACCCTTTCCCTTAGTGCCTGCGATATGAATCGTCGGAAATTTCTGGTGAGGATTGCCGAGCTGCTCTAAGAGCCAGTGGACTCGCTCCAGGCGCCAGAGTCCTTCGGTGGTCTGGGGAGAGATTTTTTCGTAATTAGCAAAGGTATCTAGGTATTGAAGGGATTCGGTATATTCCATTTCATCCACGCAATCTAGTAGGGGCAACCCCCTGTGGTTGCCCCTATACCCAATATTGAATTTGGGCGGGCACGGGGGCCCGCCCCTACGATTCCGTCAATGGTGTCAATGCTTAAAATGCCTCACACCCGTAAACACCATCGCGATTCCAGCGTCATCCGCTTTCGCAATGACCTCTGGGTCTTTAATGGAACCTCCGGGCTGGACAATACAACTGATGCCCGCCAGAGAAGCGACCTGAACGTTATCCGGCATCGGGAAGAAAGCGTCGCTGGCAAGGACTGACCCGACGGCTCGATGCCCGGCTTTTCTCACCGCGATCCGGACCGATTCCACCCGTGAGGGTTGGCCCCCGCAAATCCCAACGGTCTTGGTCCCCTGGCAAATGACAATGGCGTTGGAGCGGGTCCATTTGGCTACTTTCCAGGTAAAGAGAGTCGATTTCAATTGCTCCGGTGTCGGATGCCGCTGGGTGACCACCTTCCATTGTTTGGGATCTTCGATGGTGGTATCACACTCTTGAACCAATAATCCTCCATGGATTCGTTTGACGTCCCATGTTTCTGTTTTTTTAGGGGAATTACGTAGGGGCGAATGATCATTCGCCCCTACGATGACGCGAAGGTTTTTCTTTTGTCTTAAAATTTCCAGCGCCTTGTCAGAATAACCCGGCGCAACCAAACACTCCAAGAACCCGGCATCCACAATCGCTTTGGCGGTCTTGTCGTCAACCAAACGATTGAACCCGATGATTCCGCCAAACGCTGAAACGGGGTCTGTGTCAAAGGCCTCCTGGAACGCCTGAGTCAGCGTCGGCGCTTGAGAAACCCCGCAGGGACTCATATGTTTGATGACCGCCGCTGTCGGTTCTTTAAATTCGCTGACTAGCGCCAGAGCGGCGTCGAGATCAAGAAGATTGTTGAAGGATAATTCTTTCCCGTGCAATTGTTTTAATGGGGGCGCAATAAATTGCGCCCCTACATCTTCACTATACCAGGCGGCCTTCTGGTGAGGGTTTTCACCGTAACGAAGATCCTGAACCTTCGTGGCGTGGATTGAAATGTGTTGTGGGAAAAGGGACTGTCCCCCCGCTGGAGGCGGGCAGGCGAAGGGGACTGTCCCCAAAATGGCGTTGCCCCTACCTGTAAGGTATTGCGCGATCGCCTTATCATAGGAAGCGGTCGTCATAAACGCCCCGACCGCCCAACGACTCGCCGTCTCTTTGCTAACCGCCCCTTTATTTTTCTTTAACTCCGCGGCTAAATCCGCGTACTGCACCGGATCACTCACCACTACAACATGTTCGTGATTCTTCGCGGCGCTTCTGAGCAACGTCACACCACCAATGTCAATCTGCTCAATCGCCTCCTGGAAAATTTTATTCTTTTTTCTGCCCCCTGAACCCTGAACCCTGTCCCCTTTTTTAACTGTCTCCTCAAACGGATACAAATTCACCACCACCAAATCAATCGGCTCGATCTTATATTTCTTAAGCTCGGCTTGGTCTTTTTTATCAGCTCGGCGGGCTAGAATTCCTCCATGCACTTTAGGATGCAATGTCTTAACTCTCCCCCCCAGCATCTCTGGAGATGCTGTATAGTCGGCAATCTCAGTACAAGGGACTTTTGATTTCTTCAAAAGAGCGGCAGTTCCACCGGTGGATAAAATAGAAATTTTCAGTTTTACTAATTCCCTGGCCAGTTCGACAATTTCTGTTTTATCAGAAACGCTCAGCAGCGCCTTTTTAATTTTGATCATTGTCTACTCTCTTTTCCCACGCTTGAATTTCTTCTTCAAGCCGTTTCGTTAATCGTTTTGTGATCCTACCGGTTCCGATTCCAATTTGCCGCCCATCCACCATCCGTACCGGCATGATCCCCATCGAAGTATTCGTCAAAAATGCTTCCTCACAGTTATAAATGTCATGACGGGTTAACGGAATTTCCTCAACGGATATCCCTTCGCCGGCCGCTAACCGAATGACATGGTTCCGTGTCACTCCCTCTAAAAGTCCGGCATACACCGGCGTTGTCCTCATCGCCCCTCTTTTAATGATAAAAAAATTACAGATCGTTCCTTCGGTCACGTATCCCTGCTCGTTGAGCAACAGCGGCTCAAAGGCCTCTTGGGCTCTCCCTTCCTCCAAAGCGAAAACACCCCCCAGCGCGTTGTTGGACTTCACTTGCGGGCTAACCGCCATCGGGGAATTTCTTCTTGTTGGAACCGTCGCCAGGGGCACCCCTTCATTATAATACGTTTGGGGGTATTCTTTCTTGGGAATAATGTTGGTGGTTAACCCGTAGGTTTCCTTTTCCCAATCACGGCAGAGAGTCACACGGACAAAAACTGATTTTTCTTTCTGGCGGGCAAAATCTTCTTTCATCCTGCGGGTCACTTCTTCTCTAGCGTAAGGAGGCGTCCATCCCAAAGAGCGCGCCGAAGCAAACAGGCGGTCGAGGTGTTCTTCCAATAAGAAGAACTCTCCTTGATAACAACGCAGACTTTCAAAAACTCCGTGCGCCCAGTTACCCACTGTCATTGACACTGGTTCCTTAACATGTTATAATTTATGTAGATATAGGTGACCTATGCATCGTTTACAACTCACAGTTGAATTGATTAACGAACCTCATAACGGTGGCTACACCACTTACTGTCCTGAATTTGACGTTATGTCTCAAGGGGATGATCCTGATGATGCGATCAAGAACCTTCGAGAAGCCGTTCGCGGATACGTCAAAACCATCGGAATCAAGCAAGCGCTCAAGGAATATCGCAAGACCATTCGAGAATTCCTTGAGGTCAACGTTTGATGTCCGGACGCCTTCCCCGTATTACCGGCAAACAACTTGTTCGCAGTCTCACCAAGACGGGTTTTCTTGTTAAACGAATCGAAGGAAGCCATTACATCCTTCAGAAGCAATTCCCAGAAGGAACAGTAACGATTCCCGTTCCTGTTCACGCCGGCAAAGTCATTAAACCTGGCTTGATGAATCATATCCTTCGGAAAGCACGCCTGAGTCCAGAAGAACTGCATAGATTCCTATAAGTATAATGCCTCGGATTTCTGTTCTACATTTCTCATTGACTGCACCGCTTCCAGCAGCGCCTGCCCTTTGCGAAGGGTTTCTTCGTATTCCTTCTCCGGGATCGAATCGGCCACGATGCCGGCACCGACTTGAATGAAAAGTTTTCCTTGAGAAACCACGAATGTCCGGATCACGATGTTGAGATCCATCTCCCCGGAAAAACTCAAATAGCCGACTGAACCGGTATATAATCCTCGCTTCACCGGTTCCAATTCCTCAATAATCTCCATCGCGCGAATCTTGGGAGTTCCTGTAATCGTCCCCCCTGGGAAAGCGGCTTCAACCGCATCCAGCCGGTCACGATCCTTTCGCAACCGCCCCTGGACATTGGAGACAATGTGGCGGACATGCGAGTATTCCTCGACCGTCATCAATTCATTCACTTCCACTGAGCCATACTCACACACTCTCCCTAAATCGTTTCGCTCCAAATCCATCAACATCACGTGTTCAGCCCGCTCCTTGGGACTCAGCAATAACTCTTCCGCGTAGCGGTGATCCATGAACCTGTTTTGAGCGACCCGGGGCCGGGTTCCGGCAATGGGGCGAGTTTCCACTAAATCCCCCTGTACTCTTAGAAGGCGTTCCGGTGAACATCCGGCAATTGTGACTTTGCTCATCGGCAGATAGCAGGCAAAGGGAGATGGATTAATTTCCCGCAACCGGAGATAAAGTAGGGGCACATTGCAATGTGCCCCTACCGGATCGCCGCTGATATCGGCGGAAATCCTTTGAGAAAGATTGACCTGGTAGATATCGCCTGCGGCGATGTATTCCTTGGCGCGGAGAACCATTTGCTCGAAATGGCTCTGGGTCATTTCGAATTGGATGTTGCTGATATTCGGGCGTAGGGGCACATTGCAATGTGCCCCTACGTTCATCTTACACAACAGCATTTCATGACAAGAAAATAATCTTTTAATAATTTCCCGATATTCTTTCTCCCCCTGTTCTCCCGGATAAAACGGTTCCGCCACCCAGCACCGGTTCTCCTGGTGATCCCAACTGATGACCGTCTGGACCTGTACCCATTCACTCTCCCCCTCATAACTAAAATAACCAATTAATCCCGCTGTAAACGGAGGCAGTCCAGGAGAAGCTGCCGCTTTTTTCTGATTTAAAATCTCTCTTAGTTGATTGACTTCATGAAACGTATCAATTGGATTCAACCCGATAAAAGAATACCGCCCGGTATTGGGATGAAACCGGGCGCTGTCGAGCCAGTAACTGCGGACTTGATTTTCCTGGAGAGATAAAAAAACTATTGCTGGGTCAGGCGCTGGGGAGATCTCCGCTGAGATAACAACCCCCTCCCGTCTTTTTTGAATCCGCTGTATCTCCTGCCATGAAGGACAAATTACCACGACACTAGAAGGCGCGCCTGTTGTTTACGCAGGCGGATTTCCTCTTCCAGTTTCTTGATCTGGAGTTTTAATTCCTGACGCTGTACCGCCAGCCGGGCGAGCTGGTTCTTCAGTTCCTGTTCGGCAGAGGCATTCGTATCGGCTCCCCCTTGAGCCGGCTGTTGAATCTGGTTCTCTAACTGCCGAATCTCTTTATCCGCCTGCCGGAACTGATCCTGGGTTTGTTTCAATTGGGATTCAAGATCTTTTTTCAGCTGGCCGACTTGATCCCGTTCCGGAGCCATTTTGGCCTGCAAGGTTTGAACCTTTGCTTGAAACTCCTTCTCCTGGGCGCCGAGCTGGTCTCGAAGCTCTTTGATTTTTCCATCCAGGTCTGTTTTGACCGCGTCAAACTGGGCTTGCAAGCTGGCGATTTCAGAGCGAATCACCTGTTTTTTCTCCCAGGCGCCGCTAAAGGAGGGGTCCTTCTGGAGCACCTGTTCCGCCTGGGTTTCCAGCGGCTGGGAGCAGCCCAAAAGCAAGACCACAGACCACAGTCCACAGACCACAGACAAAAACAACGTGCTCCGTCTCATGAAAGGAATTATATCATAATTGGGTATTACAGTGTTCTTATCCTTCCACCCGGCTGGTGGTGATGGCGGTCTGCTTCTGGTACTTTCCCTTCTTATCAGCATAGGAAACTTCGCAGATCTCGTCGCTTTCTAAAAATACCATCTGGGCGATCCCTTCATTGGCATAGAGCTTGGCGGGAACTGGAGCGGTATTGGAAATGGAAATCGTCAAGTACCCCTCCCATTCCGGCTCGGAAGGAGTGACGTTGACGATGATCCCGCATCGGGCGTAGGAACTTTTGCCAAAGCAGAGGGCTAAAATATTGCGAGGGATTCGGAAATATTCCAAACTACGCGCTAAAACAAACGAGTTGGCGGGAATAACACAGACGTCCCCTTTAAGATAGGTGAGCGAACGCGGATTGAAGTTTTTAGGGTCAATGACTTGGGGACAGTCCCCTTCGGGGACAGTCCCCTTAAACCCGGCAAATACCTGAAATTCGTCCGCAATCCGGATATCGTAACCGTAACTCGACGGCCCGAAACTGATGCACCCCTGCCGCACCTGCGACTCGACGAACGGCTCGATCATCCGGTGGTCGAGAGACATGCGCTTAATCCAAGAATCGGGTTTGATCATGAGCATCCAATCGAATTCCCGCAATTGAGGCACTTGTAGCAGGCGCCATTGCGGACGGTAATGTGCCCGCAGATATTGCAGAACGGCGCGTCCCCCATCATCTGCGCTAAATGCTCATCCAATGCCCCGGCGGCGTTTCCTTTTCCGTTGCCGTTGCCTCCACCTCCCACCGCTTCAGCGACACTGAGCGTCGGAGCCGGGTATGGTTTGGACGCCTTGGGCGCTTCCTCTGTTTGTTTGCCTTGCGAATCTTCCGCTGTTTTCTTCTGTTTCTCTAATTGCAGCATTATCTCTTCCGGTTTTACCTGCACAAAATCGGTCCGCCCCAGATACTCCATTCCCAGCACTCGGAAGATGTAATCAATCATCGAGGTGGCAAATTTAATGTTGGGATGATCCACAGTCCCTTGGGGTTCGAAACGAGTGAAGGTAAACACATCCACGAACTCTTCCAGCGGAACTCCGTATTGCAGTCCCAGCGAGACGGCGATGGCAAAGCAGTTCATCATGCTTCTAAACGCCGCTCCCTCCTTGTGCATATCAATGAAGATTTCTCCCAGTTTTCCGTCGTCATACTCGCCGGTGCGCAGATAGACTTTTTGCCCGCCGACTTTGGCCTCGACGGTGAACCCGCTTCTCTTCTTGGGAAGCCGCTGACGTTCCAGACGAACCGGCTGTTGAGCTTGCGCCGGGGCCGTGGAAGTTTTATCGTTACTGTTATCCCCTTTTGTATTGAGCGGCTGAGACATTTTGCATCCATCGCGGTAAAGAGCCGCGGCTTTGAGTCCCAATCGCCAGCTCTCGGTATAAATCCGTTCGATTTCTTCAACCGTGATCTCATTCGGCAGATTCACTGTCTTGGAGATGGCTCCTGAGATAAACGGCTGCGCCGCCGCCATCATCCGGATATGTCCCATCGGAGCGATGAACCGGCGGCCGTAACGTCCGCACTTATTGGCGCAGTCAAAGATCGGCAGATGATCCGCCGTCAAATGAGGGGCGCCCTCTACTGTCATGGTCCCGCAGATGACCTGGGCCGCTTCCTCAATCTGCTCGGCCGTGAAACCGAGCGTTTTGAGCAGATCAAATTTCGGACTCTTGTACTGCTCGGGTTTAAACTCAAACCGATGCAACGCCGCTTCTCCAAGAGTCCAAGCGTTAAAAGCGTGGCTTAACTCGAACGCTCCCGGCAATACGGACTCTACCTTCTTTAAATCTTCCGTCGTGAATCCTTTCGCCGCCAGCGTCTGCTCATTAATGTGCGGCGCCCCCTTGAGAGTCATGGTTCCGACCACATAGCTAATGATGTCGTGGATCTGAGATTGAGCGTAGCCGAGCCGCTTGAGCGCCGTCGGGATGGATTGGTTCACGATTTTGAAATACCCGCCGCCGGCCAGTTTCTTGAATTTCACCAGCGCGAACTCCGGCTCAACCCCTGTGGTATCGCAGTCCATCAGCAAAGCAATGGTTCCGGTCGGAGCAAGAACCGTGGTTTGAGCGTTGCGATAACCGTGTTGTCTTCCCAACTCCACCGCCCCGTCCCAGTCCTCGCGAGCCGCTTTGAGCAGATCGCCGTCGCAGAGCCGGTCGTCAATGGCGTAAGCGGCCGCGCGGTGCATTTCCATCACTTCCAAAAATGGCTCCCGGTTCTTTTCATAGCCGGGGAATGGCCCTTTATCGGCCGCGATTTCAGCCGACACGCGGTAAGCGTGGCCGCAGAGAATCGCCGTCAACGCTCCCGAAATGGCGCGCGCCTTGTCGCTGTCGTAAGGAATGCCGTTGACCATCAAGAGTGTTCCGAGGTTCGCGTATCCCAGTCCCAGCGGACGATAATCGTGGCTGTTGCGGGCGATCTTCGCCGTCGGATAGGAAGCGAAATCAACAATGATCTCCATCGCCGTTGTAAAAACGCGGATCGCCTGGTGGTATCCGGCGATGTCAAAAACGCCGTTTTCATTCCACAGTTTCATCAGGTTAATCGAAGCGAGATTGCAAGCGGAGTCGTCAAGGAACATATACTCCGAGCATGGGTTACTTGCATTAATCCGGCCGCTCTTCTTGGAGGTATGCCATTTGTTAATCGTGGAGTCGAATTGGACGCCGGGATCCGCGCAGGCCCAGGCCGCCTCTGAAATCTGGCGCATTAACTCGCGCGCTTTATAGGTCTGGGCGATCTCTCCGGTCGTGCGGAATTTCGTCTGCCAGAGACCGTCATCGAGATAAGATTGCATGAATTCATCGGAGATCCGGACCGAGTTGTTCGAGTTTTGTCCGGAGACGGTCTTGTAAGCTTCACCGTTAAAATCGGACGGATAGCCGTTTTCAATCAACAGACGGACTTTTTTCTCTTCCTTTAATTTCCAATTGATGAAATCGCCGATTTCAGGATGATCCATGTCCAGGCAGACCATCTTGGCCGCCCGCCGGGTCGTTCCTCCCGATTTCGTCGCTCCCGCTCCCTTATCTAAAACCTCCAGGAAAGACATGAGTCCGGAGGAAGTCCCTCCCCCAGAAAGTTTTTCCTGGTGCCCGCGGATTTTTGAAAAATTAGTCCC
>JACOVV010000213.1 GCA_016177145.1 Candidatus Omnitrophota bacterium
CCCGCTTCATCATTATCTCTCCTTCTCTTCTATCTCATCACCCTGTTATGAGTTATCTTAGGAAGGCAATAAAAGGCAGGATAAGTATAGCATATTCGAAGACATTATGCTTACTCTTTTATTTATAATAAGTTATGCTATTTTTAGCCATTTCTCTTCTTCATAGGCAGGTAATCGCTCATTTTGGATGAGCTCGACATCCGCGATCTGGCTTGGATTAAAATCAAGACTATTCCGATTATATACCCCCGCGATTTCACACGCATCCAGCACAAAAACATCCGGTATCCTCTGTCCATCTTTAAGGAGCACCGTCACCACATGTCCCCTGGGAAGTGTCGGCGGTATTTTCTTTAACTTCTCTGCTAACGCCTCCGGCAGAAGCCGCTCTGATCGCGGAATCATCACCGTCTTAAACGGAGGTGGCACGGCTCCTTGCCGAACCATCGCCGTTTTCATGATATCATCCGCTTTGCGGTACATCCAGATGAGAAACGGGATCAAAAGGAAAAGCCACGTCCCGAAGACCGCTTTGCTCCAGGCGGGATCAAAACCGTCACCGGCTTGAATTTTGTCCGCCAGCCGCCAGCTCCAGAAGAGACAGCTTGCCACGAGCAGTCCGATGAAACTCCCCATGGCGGTTAACCAGGCGTCCACCGCCCGTTCCTGATCGTCGTTGAGCCGCTTCCAGATTTGCTCTTTTTTGCGCATGAACGGAATGAGCAGAACAAACCAACTCCCGAAAACCGCCACGGCCCAGGATAAGGTTAATTCAGATCCTTGAATCCGGCCAAAAACCGAGGTGAGAATGAATGTCCAAAGGATGGCGGCGCCGATGAAACTTGCGGCAAACCAGAGAATCCAGGATAACCAGAATTTGAAACCAAAACGATCCATTTAACAGACCTCCCGCTTCCTCCACCCCATCACCCTGGCGCCGAGAATCCCCAGTTCATACAAGAAGATCAACGGCACCGCCAGCAAGGTCTGTGTCGCCATGTCGGGTGTTGGAGTGATGATCGCCGCGAGGATAAAAATCAGAACGATGGCGTGTTTCCGGTAGTGAGCGAGAGTTTTGGTTGTCACGATCCCCAAAGAAGACAAAATGATCACGACGATCGGCAGATTAAAGGCAATACCAAAGGCGAGTGAAAGATTCCATAGAAAATCCACGTAACTGGTAACCGAGATCATCGGTTTCAGGAAATCGGTCTGGAACCCCATCAAAAATTTCAACGCGACCGGAATGACCCCAAAGAAACAAAACGAAATCCCCCCTAAAAACAACAGTGAAGTCGCCGCGATCCACGGAAAAATCATTCTTTTTTCTCGATCATGGAGGCCGGGAGCCACAAAAAGCCATATTTGGCTGATCACGATAGGAGAAACCCCGATAGCGCCGGCGAAAAGGGCTATTTTGATTCTCATAATAAACGCGTCCGCCGGCGAGAGAAAATAAACGGGACTTCCCGTCGTCTGGATCGGCTGGAGCAGAACCTGGAGAATCTTTTCCGAAAAGAAATACGCAAGGCAGCCGCCGGCGGCAACCGCCGCGATTGAAATCATCAAACGGATCCTCAATTCCCCGAGATGTTCCACGAAACTGAGCTGCGGCTGTTCTGATTTTCTAGTCATGATGAAAAACCCAACGCGGTTTTACAGATGAAGAATCGCTCTGGCGATTTCAAAGTAAATTAAGAGCGCCGTCACGTCCACGACGGAGGCAATAAATGGCCCGGCGGCGACGGCCGGATCCAGCTTTAACCGGTAGAGAAGAATGGGAAAGAGCGAACCTGTAACAGTCGCCATGACTAACGTAGCGACCATGGCGCAGCTGACCGCGCCGGCAATGAGAAGGTCTCCGGACATCCAATACGTCCGAAGGCCGGCCAGGCATCCCAGAGCCAACCCCAGCACAAACCCCACAAAACCCTCTTTCCAGATAATCTTGAAGATCCGGTTTGGTTTTAATTCTCCGGTCGCCAGCCCCCGGATAATCAGGGTCGCTGACTGCGTTCCCGCGTTGCCTCCGGTACCGATCAAAAGAGGGATAAAAAACGCCAACATAATGACCGAGTCAATGGTCGTTTGGTAATTCCTCAATACACTCCCTGTCACCATCTCCAAAAGCAAGAAAACCACCAGCCATCCGATCCTTTTCTGCACCATCGCCCATGGGGAAACTTCCAGATATTCTTCTTCATGCGGCATGATAGCCGCCATTTTGTGGATATCCTCGGTGGATTCTTTCTTCATGACGTCCACGACGTCGTCAATAGTGATAATTCCTTGAAGCTTCCCTTCTTCGTCTACCACAGGGACGGCGATAAAATCGTATTTCTCCATCACCTTGGCGACCTCTTCCTGGTCCTGGTCCACCGTCACGCTGATGACGTACGGCGAAGCGACGTCCTGGATGAGCTGCTCCGGTTTAGCGACCACCAAGTCTCTTAGCGACAAAATACCTGTTAAATGGTTTTGGTCATCCGTCACATATAAATAGTAGATCGTTTCTTTTAACAGCGCCGTATCGCGGATCAATTGCAATGATTGCTCCGCCGTCATGTGGCCCCGGACGCCGGCAAGTTCCGTCGTCATGATGGCGCCGGCGGTGTTCGGTTTGTATTTGAGCAGTTTTTCCGTTAATTTGCGTTCCGACTCACTGAGGCAGGCCAGCAGGCGGCCGGCGATTTCTTCCGGGAGGTCCTGCAGGAGGTCCACGCGATTATCGGTTGACATATCGTTCAGGAGCTCACGGCAGTGTTCTTTGGTGAGACTGGAGAGGAGCGCGGATTGTTCTTCCTGGTCCAACTCTTCAAAGACGGCGATCTGCTGGTCTTTTGCCAGGAGACGGAAGAAAGAAACCTGTTCCTCCGGTTCCAGTCCAACGACGATTTCGGCGATGTCTACCGGATGAAATTCTTCCAGCGCCTCCTGAAGTTCCTTCTGTTTCTCAGGGACGAGCATTTCGCGGATATCGGGAATTAAAAATGAAGGTTGGCGCATTACCCTCTCCATCGTTTAAATAAGTTATGCTCTACTCCTAGCAAATCGAGCACTCTTCCCACAATAAAATCTACCATTTCCTCCACTTTCTTAGGCCGGTGATAAAACCCCGGCGCCGCGGGGAGAACGTGAACTCCCAACCGAGCCAGTTTCAGCATATTCTCCAAATGAATCGCCGAAAGAGGTGTCTCTCTGGGAACCACGATCAGTTTTCGCCCTTCTTTCAAAGCCACATCGGCGGCGCGCTCAATCAGATTGCCCGAGCTCCCGCAGGCGATCCCCGAAAGTGTGGACATACTGCAAGGAACGATCGCCACCGCTTTGAGCGGGTGCGACCCGCTGGAAATCGGCGCCGCTAAATCCCGCTCGTCGAGGTAATGGATCAGCGTTTTGCTGGAAGCTCCAAAATATCGCGTCAAACGATTGGGCCATCCCTCTCTTTTCCCCAAATCCAAACTTATTTCTTCCTTTAGTACAACGGCGCCGGAAGCGCTCACGGTCAGATAGATTGGAATTTTCTTCTCAAGCAACACCTCAACCAGCCGCATTCCATAGATAACCCCGCTGGCGCCGGTAATCGCAATGGCGTATTCTGGCGACTTGTGACTGGCCTGCCCTGAGCTCTGTCGAAGGGTGACTTGTGACTGTGTTCTCATCGTTGTACATCCAATAAAACTGCTGCAAACAGAATCACACTCACCCATCCATTCATCACGAAGAAAGCGCGGTTGACCCGGCTCAAATCATCGGGTGAGACAATCCGGTGCTGCCAATAAAGAATCGGCCCAACCACCAGAAGCGCCCCCCAATACCAAATTCCAAGGTGAAGAATCCATCCCAGGAAAATCAGGATGAAAAACGTTGCCATGTGACAAACACGGGAGATCACCAGTGCCGTCGGAATTCCCACTAAACTGGGCATAGACCAAAGCCCTTCTTTTCGGTCAAATTCAACGTCTTGAGTCGCGTAGAGAATGTCAAAACCGGCCACCCAGAATAAAACCGCGAAAGCAAGCATGACCGGCTGCCAGCCGATGGTTCCGGCCGCCGCGAGCCAGCCCAAAACCGGCGCGGAACCGAGAATTCCCCCCAGCACGAAATGAGACATCCAGGTAAAACGTTTGAGATACGCATAGAGCCACATTACTCCTAAAATTACTGGAGATAACACAAGAGCCGTCCAGTTTAGATTCAGGCATCCGACGATGACTAAAAGAACTGACACGATCGCTAGTCCCCACGCTTGTCGTCGGGAAACTTTCCCCGCTGGGAGTGGGCGATTCTGGGTGCGCGGATTCCTGGCGTCAATCTGATGATCCACCAGACGGTTCATTGTCATCCCAAACGTCCGCGCCCCGATCATCACCACCGTGATCCACAACCATACCGGCCAAGCGGGAATCCCGCGAGCCCCTAAAATCATCCCGATATAAGCGAACGGCAGGGCAAAAATCGTGTGCTGGAATGTAACCAGTTCTAGATACTCTTTTATCTTAAAACCCATATTCTCTCCAACGC
>JACOVV010000204.1 GCA_016177145.1 Candidatus Omnitrophota bacterium
GATGGTGATCAAAACATTTTTTTCTTCCTGGACAACTTCCGAAGTAACCGCCCTGGGAAGATTAATTTTGATTCCCGGCTGAGCGATAAAACTGGCAGTCAACATGAAAAATATCAGCAATTGGAAAACGACATCAACCAACGGCGTGATATCGAGTCCTTTCTCATACTGAAGCGTCCGTTTGAATTTCATGTCAAGCACCTCTCCTTGACAATCCCTCCAGGAGTTCCGTCGCGCCGATTTCCATTTCATTCACGAATCGATTGACTCGGTTCACAAGGTAGTTATAGAGCACGATCGTCGGGATGGCGACCGTTAAGCCGGCGACAGTCGTCAATAACGCCTCCCAAATTCCTCCGGCTAAATCCCCCGGATTAATGGGATTCATCGCTGAAGACTTTTCTTGAATCACTTGAAAGGAGCGGACCAGCCCGGTGACGGTTCCCAGCAAACCTAGAAGAGGAGCGATATGGGAAATCGTCCCTAAAATACCCAGGTTCTGTTCCAGCCGTGGAATCGTGTGATGAGCCGCGTCTTCCATTGCCTCCCGAATTTCTTCTTTCGGCTGATCATGTTTCATTAACCCTGTTTTCAAAATTCGCGCGACGGGGCTTGGTGTTTGCTCGCAGACCTCAATGGCTTCTTTGATCTTGTTGCGCCGCACCGCATCCAGCACAGAATGAAGGAATTTCTTAGTATCGATTCTCACCCGATAAAAGTGATGCAGCCGTTCAAGCGCCACCGCCAACGCGACGATCGAGCAGAGTAAAATGGGGATCATCACCGGTCCCCCTTTTTGAATGATTTCTAACATGGCAACCCTCCTTCAGTGAACACGTGATTTACTGTTTTTCTTGGTTCTCGGCAATCCACTCCATGCGGCCCCTGACCCATTCGGTTTCTTCAGGAGTCGCCTCCGTTAATAGTTTAGAATAAGCAAGTTTTGCCTCCTGCCACCGCCTTTCTTCTTCAAACGATTTGGCGACTTCCATCCAGGCCTTGCGGACCCATTGTTTTGTTTCAGGGTAGCGATAGGAAATCTCCAAAAACTCCTCAATCGCTTTTTCTTTGTCACCCGTTTGCTGCAACGCCTTGGCCAACCGAAATTGCGCTTCAGCATTCAAGGCGGGATCCGGCAATTCCGACGCTTGTCTCAGCGAATGAACGGCTTCATGCCATTGTTTTTCCTCCGAATAAATCTCTCCCAGCCGAAGCGCCGCTAACCGGCCGAAAGGATGGTTTTTGAACCGGGTGAATGCCGTCTGGTATTTCTCGACCGCCGCCTGATCTTTCCCCATTTTCAAATACAAATCTCCCACCCTCAGCATTGCTTCAGGGAAAAGATCGCTCTTGGGATACTCTTGGATCAAACGAGAAAACGTTTCCAGCGCTTGATCCGGATGATTTTCCTTCGCGTAGCTCCATCCTATTCGATAAAGAGCGTCATCCGATAATTCGTGTTTAGGAAAATCCTCCAGTATCGCTTGGAAACTTTCTCTTGCCGACTCGCCCTTCCCCTGCCCCTCATAATACTCGCCCAGCCAGAATTCGACATCCGCCGCCAGAAGATTTTTAGGGTATTTATGCAGCAAGTCCTTGAACTCTTCCAGCGCTTTTTTCTCTTTTCCCATCTGATAGAAGCACCAAGCGGTCTGGTACTGACTTTTTATGGTTATCTCATGATTCGCGTTTTCCTTGCGCAGTCCTTGAAAAATTTGAATGGCCTCCTCGTAGCGGCCTTGGTTCGCAAGGGTAGTCGCCGTTTGAAACTGGGCTTCTTTCTTCAATTCCGGCTGTTGTGTCACGCTGGCCAACGATTGGAATTCCTGAAACGCCTTCTCGAAATCCCCCTCCTGCGACGCAAGCCATCCCAATTGGAAATGACTCTGGTCCCGGTAACGGCCGTTTGGAAAATGCACGATCAGGCTTTCAAAAGCGAGCTGCGACGCCCCCGTCTCACCCATTTTTAGCAACACGACAGCCAGCTGATACTGCGCGTATTCCGCGTAAGGGCTTTCTGAATATTCCTTCAACACCACATCAAAAACCTCAGAGGCCTGTTTAAACTCCTCCTGATCCACATAAAGATCTCCAATCCGGCAGAGACTCCCTACCTTTAACGCGGGATCTTTTGTCTGCTCGCTTAATTCCTGAAATGTTTGAATAGCTTCAGCGAAAGAGCCCAACCGAGCGTGCGTCCAAGCCAATTGATAGCGCGCCTCTTCCGCTAAAGAGGAATCCGGGAATTGTCGAATGAGCGTTTTATAAAAATCAACCGCTGACTTAAATTTCCCCTGCTCGTAAAGAGAACGGGCTTTCCAATAAAGGGCGTCATCACACCATTCGCTGTGAGGGTATTTCTCCGTAAGAAGCGAAAAACGGTCAATGGCCTCTTGATATCTGCCGGATTTAGCAAAGGATAGCCCGGTGCCGAAAATAGCTCCTTCCATCAGCGAATTCCTGTCGTTGAGCTCGGTAAACCGATTGAACGCCTCTAACGCTTTTGGGTATTTCTCCAGTTGAAGATAAGCCCATCCCAAAGGATAATATCCAACGAAAACCCCCTCTTCTGACGAGTTCGCCTCAATGTAAGAACCTATTTCGGAAACAACCCTTTCATATTCTTTTTGCGCGTAAAGAAGCTGGCCTCGTAAAAATAAAATCCTGCTCTTTTGCAAGGGAGTCTTATGCTCCAGCCCGTCCAATTCATCCAGCACTTGCAAAGCGGCGGCATAGCGGCCCAGCGGGTATAAGCATTCGGCCGTCCCCATGCGAGTCTCTATCAAAAGGTCCCCCTTTGGGAACTGGACCGAAAAACTCTCATAGCTTTTGAGCGCTTCCTCCCATTGTCCTTCTAATTGTTCGCATTTGGCGATTCCGTAAACGGCATAGCGCACAATGGGGGCTTTTGGATAAGTGTCGATGACTTTCTTATAGAACGTTTTTGCTTGATTGTAAGCATTGGCTTTGACATAGACCTCCCCCGTCCAATACAGCCCTTCGGGAACAAAATCATTGGGAGCCAGATCTTTCCACACAAATTCCAGTTCGCTCAGAGCTTTATCAAAGAGGCCAAAACGCAAAGCAATTTGTCCCAGAAAAAGACGGGCCTCCGGAACGCGAGGGCTGCGAGGGTACCATCGGACCAATTGTTGTAACTTTTCCTCGGCGAGAGTGTAGAAATTGTCTTCCAACGCCTTCGCCCCTAGAAAGAAAAGCTCCTCGTCCCGCCCGCCAGCGGCATAGACAGAAGACGCGAGACTGACAAGAATGAATACGATCAATGCTTTTTTCATGGCTCCCTTGCCTTACTCAACAGCGCCGCTTTCAAATACTCCCCCGTGTAGGAACGAGGATTTTCCGCTACCTGTTCAGGGGTCCCTTCAGCGATTATTGTACCACCTTTTTCCCCTCCCTCCGGCCCTAAATCAATGATGTGGTCCGCTGTCTTGATGACATCGAGATTATGCTCGATGACCAGGA
>JACOVV010000205.1 GCA_016177145.1 Candidatus Omnitrophota bacterium
ATCGCTGAGGTAAAAAGGGCAATTGCCAAAGGGCGGGTTTGAAACCCGCCCATACCATTTCCTCGTTGCTTCCAAGCTCAGCAAAAGGTCGGTGTCGGCCGGACTGTTTTTGTTCCCGGCATTCTTCCACTGTAGGATGGTGAAAGCGGTTTTCAACAGAAATCCCCATGGCCCGGGGCGTGAAAAGAATAAGGATATTTCATTGAGTGTTTGGGTATAGGGTTGTCTTTCCATTCCGCTCTGCTGCAGGTCCAATTCCGCGCCGAGGGTGACGTCTTCTTGCGACTCTAAAGTATCTGTCAGTTTTTTGGTGAGAAGGAAGTAGAAGTTTCTCGAGTCGGGACCTGTGTGATACCCCAAAAATTCACCTTTGTGACGGTATCCTGTTCGATAGAAGAAATGCTCGTATGCTTGTGAATCTATTTGAGCGAGTTCCAATCGCAGATCGAGGTCGCGTATTCTAAAAACATCCGCCAGATAGAGGCCGTGTAAATAGCTTGCGGACGCTTTTAAAGTAATCAAGTTAAAATCAAAACCGGCGTCTTCAAAAGCGTACTCTCCATAAACACGGAGACCGCGAGCTAAAGGAATCCATTGGCTCAGGCGAGAAAAAGTCAATTGCCAATCCCAGCTCGCAACGTGGTTTTCGGGTTCGTTAATATTGCCCGATTCGCTTTTAAAATAGGCCCCGAGTAAGTCCTCCGGATCAAAATCTCTGGCTCCTTCACCTCCGAAGATGACCGTGTGGCTCCCCCCCAGGGTGAGCCAGTGGATGGGAGTCCATTGCTGCCGCAGGCCGGAAAATCGAGGATGTTTTCTATCTTGTTCTCCTCCGAGCTTTGCCACAAAAAAATCGGTTTGCCAATCACCGGGGATATGGAAAAATTTCGGCAGAGCGTAAGGTTCTAGAGAAGCAAGACGAAAAGCGTCAAAAGGAAACGCATTATTGGATAGAAGCAGCGCGCCGTGATATCCCGGCCCCCACCAGAACGACTGCCTGCCGAGAGTCACGCGAAGGTTTTTCCATTCGGTTTCGGCATAGAGCTGTTCCATGAGGAGATTCGTGTCCGGCTTTGTGATCCTGAGGGTCGGGGAGAGAACGATGGTAAACCAGTCGCCCCATTGACCGTGTACGGCGGCGTCCCCGCGGAGATTAAATCCCTTATGGTAGCGCCAGCCGTGGTTGTTTTCCAATAACAACGTGTGTTCTTCTCCAAGGCCCGCCATCGTTTTTTGAAACCGGACACTCTCCGGGAAATGAATTTGAAACCGCTTGCGGGCTGTCCTGGTTTCGGGGACTTCAGCAACGGAGACCCCCAGCTTGGCAAGCTCACTTTGGTATTCCTCCATGAGGCCGTCCATGAGGAGTTCCAATCCTTTAACGTCTTCAAGAGGGGAAAAAGTAACGTCTTCGTTTTGGAGATGGTCAACGGCTTCAGCAACCAGCTTTGCCATTTGAATCCGGGTGAGCGGTTTAGAGGTGAGAGGCCCGGGGGTGATGAGTCCGCAAACGGTCAGTTTCTCAACGGCTGAATAAGTCCAGTCATGGAGTGGGACCAGGGGGGAAGTTGCCGCCAGCGCGGGGAGGCCTCCGCAGAGAACAAAAAAACCCCAAAGGAAAAATCGAAATCGGCTGAACATAGTGGACGTATTGTTCTAATGGGCTGCTAATATCCTTCTCCCCCTTTCCCAATAGCGTAGTGGTAAAATACCAGTTTTTTGTGGAATGGTCAATGGGCGGGGCGGGGGCTGCGAAATAGATTATAATAACCGGAACACTTGGCCCATAGATGGATAGAGTGGGTGGTATTGCCCATGCGGATCCTTCGGATGGAAAAGGGGGCTTGGGGAAAATTGGGGAGACTGCGGTTAGTAGTAAAGGCGAGTTGGTAGCCGGCCGAACGGACGAATTCTATGGCGGGAGCGTTAAACCCGCCAAACGGGTAGCAAAAGAGAGATACCGGATGATGGAGTCCTTCTTCCAGGTTTTTTTTTGAGACTTCAATTTCTCTCCGTATCTGGGAAGGATCAAGATCCGGGAGATGGGGATGGGAACAGGTATGGCTTCCAATCGTCATGCCGCCATTCTGGAGCTCCCGTAGTTGCTGCCAGGAAAGATAACCCTTTTTTCCGATCCAGTCGGTCACGATAAAGACGGTCGCGGTGAATCCGTATCGAAGCAATCGGGGAAACGCTTCCGTATAAAAATTCTCACAGCCGTCATCGAAGGTGAGAACAACGGAGGAAAAGGGATTGGGGAGTGTCCGCTTAAGGAATTCAATCGCCGGAACGACTGAATACCCGTTTTGTTTCAAGAACCGAAGGTGATGTTCAAAGACCTCCGGTACCATGTCCATTCCGTGAGGGGGAGGGTCTCGGTGCAAACTATGGTAAGTCAGAATGGGAAGCTGGTATTTTTTCCCCAACAGCCAGGAGGTAACGCGTGCAGCCGGTGATTTCATCAAAAGGGTCCTTTTCGATTTGAAAGAGCTGGTCCTGCAGAGACGGTTCTAATTCTCCCGGCGCCAGGTAAATCTCGGAAAAAATTCCAATAGGATGGATCCCTTGGGATCGCAGACCGAGTAATTGATGGAGCTGTCTTAATTGCCGGACAGTCTGCCAGTTGAAATAGGTTCCCCACAAGGATCCTTCGTTGTTTTCGGCAATAAAGCGGGCTGTCGGGTAATCTTTTTGGGCCAATGCTTTCATCAGATAATAAAATTTCGTCCGGTGGGAAGTGACCAGCAGTCCCCCGGGTTTCAGGACGCGGATCATATTCTTCATCAGGGTTTCGTAGTGGGGGTGGAGATAAAGGACTTCGGCGCAGAGAACCGCGTCAAAGGAGCCCTCCTCAAGGGATGGACAGACCCGGCCGATATCACCTTTAAGGAACTTCGCTTTGACGCCTGATTCCCTGCAATGTTTTTGAGCGTGGTTGAGTGAAAGACCGGAAGTGTCGATCCCAGTGACTTCAAAGCCCATTTTTGCCAGGGGGATGGTGAACCTTCCGGACTGACATCCCGCGTCCAAAATTTTGGCGCCATCCTCCAGCGTCTCCCAATAGGGGTGCGTTTGGTGAAGATAAAGGCGGGCGAAATAGAGCTCGCTCTTATCGGTGAACATATCGGTGTAACTGGGGTCGTAGCGGAAAAGGGCGCGGAGAGTTTTACGTTTTAGTTTTTGAACGATATCCATAAGATTATGACGACAGCCATTGATTCTACACCAAATCGTCTAGTTCCACAAAGCGCGCTTCGAGGGGGGAAAGGTCAAACGGTTTCATTCCAAGTTCTTGAATGAGTTCTTCAGGTTCCTGTTTTTCGCCTCTGCTCCAGAAGTCCATCAGGAGATCTTTTGTTTTTCGGCTGCTCCACCAGGAGGGGCCGGATTGTTGAATCAGGAATTGTTCCAGCTGCGCTTCGGCGATCCAGGCGCGGAGATAGTCCGCCGAATAAAATTCCTCGTCCATGTCAAATAAGTAGGAAACGGGATCGTAGGTGAATTCGGTCAGTTCGGTCAGAAGAGAAGAATAGCCGCGGCCGTTTCTTAAATCCTCTTTCTGGAAGAATTCAAGCTCAGCGGTGAACTTACCGACGTAACGGCGGAACATATAGAGATCGATCAGGATTCGGTAATACCGGATTCTTCTGGCGGTCGATCGGTCGATTCCCATCAGCTGTTTCAGCCATTCGGCATTCATGGTCACATTTTGCAGGAGAAAAGCGTAAGTTTCGCTCAACGCGTTAGAGCGTGACAAGTGCCGGTACTCGTAAGGAAGACCCGGAGCCGTGTGGGCGTTGTGCAGGGCATGCCCCGCTTCATGAAGAAACGTTTCATAATCGGAGTGGCCGCCCACCGGTTTCATGATTAAATGAATTTCTTGCGGGATCTTGCTGCCGTAACAACAGGCCCTCGGATTCTTGCGCGGACGTTCTTCCATGTCCACATGGATGTTTTTATAGCTGTCCAGATCAATTCCCAGGGCGGAGAAAGTTCTGCCGATCCGTTTCAGGAAACCCTTTTGAGGGAAGAGATCATCAAACTGCTCGATTTTCAAAAGATAAGAAGCGTGCCAGCGGCTGGTGGATCCGAGCGGTTTTTGGATCGTCTGATCGAGCCAGCGCTGCATATGAGAATGATAGAACGAAGCGGTCCGTTTCTGCGAGTTCCAGAGCGGTTGGCGGAACTTTGAATAATCAAATTTCTTTTTTTCCTGGCAGTAAAAAATATAGCCGCTAAATCCGGCCGATTTTTTGAGAAAATCGAGTTCTTTTTCCAACATTTGAATGAGATAGGGGTTTCCCTGCCGGTGGATGGTTTGGGCAGCGGTCCCCAGGAGTTCCCGTTTGGCGAAATCTTTCTCCTTCTGGATGCGGGGATAGAGGTCATGGTAGGGGATTTTTTCCCCAATTACTTCCGCGGTCGCCTTGGAGAGGAAGGTTTCCATCTGATCATCTAACGCGACAACCTGGGCGTGTAAGACCCACTCCAAACAGGAAAAAACGAGCCGCTCCAGACGTTCTTTCAAATCGGGATCACGCTGGCGGGATGCTTGATCTTTCAGTTGGAGAAAAACTTCCAGCTGGGTCAAGACCGGGTATTTGGAAAGGATTTGCCGCATGTTCTGTTCTTCCTTAAGCCCTACCCGGACCAGGCGGGATTCCGTGCTGATCTCGTAGTTCAACCGCTCAAGATTCTCAAGAATAGACAGGATCTGTGACATGGAAGGTTGTATTGTAACCGCGTCCGGAGAATCTTGTCAATTCGCGCCGGCTTTAAAAGGCGAGCGGCGCCTTTACATCAAATCCCGCTTTATGCTACATTGTCGTATAATTTCCATGCCGAATAAAATTACTCCTGAATATTTTGATCGAGACTATTTTGACGGTACTAAGGAGGTGACTCCTTACAAGCACGGCTATCACTCGGAACGGGAGCGGAATATCGCGCGCCAGCGGTTTTTGCTGTTGGATCCGTTGGTTAGGGAAAGGGAAAAAGAGAATAACGGAACAGCGACGGCTCTGCTGGAACTGGGGTGCGCCACTGGCGCTTACCTCAGCCAGTATGAAGACCGGAAGATGGAACTTTACGGCGTTGACATCTCTGAGTATGCCATCCAGCAGGCAAAACAGCGGGTCAAGAGAGGGCAGTTTTATCGGCTCAATCTCGAAAAAGAACCGTTCCCCTTCCCGGACGGCGCCTTTGATATTGTTACCGCCTACACCATTTTAGAGCACCTCTTTGAGCCGGAGAAAGCTCTCCGTGAAATCGAACGGGTAACCAAAGAGGGGGCCTATCTCTATGTCGTTGTTCCTGTGATTCCTCTGCTTTTTATCAGTGAATCGCTCAACCGTTGGGTATTCTGGTCGGCGCAGCGCCTTCTTGGCCTGCTGGGGAAATCGCTCCTGCACGACAAGTCTCACGTCTCCATTTTCCATAAGAAGGAATGGTTCCGGATGTTCTCTCGGAGGAATTTCTCCGTGGTGAAAAACTTCACGGCGGAAGGATTTGTCGCTCCGGTTTTCGACCGTCTCCCCGAGGGAATGCGGAGGCGGGCTTTAAGCGCCTTCCCGGAGAGCGCGTTGAGCATGCATATCATCCTGCGCAAGGAAAAAAGATCCCCCGGGAAACTGATCATACCCAAGCTGAAAGCAGTGACCCACTATAAGAGATTCACGGAGACGGAACCGACGATCCATGAAAAAATTTAACATCGTCTGCATCGGCGCCGGGGAAATGTTTCAGTATTGCGTCAGGACTATCATGAAAACTCCGGGAGTTCATATCCCGGCTCTTTTTACCTGGTCTGAGAAAGTCGCGCACCGGATGTCCCGCTTTGTCCTCATGGATTCCTTCTGCCGGGAAACAGGCATCCCGCTCATTAAAGTCGAAAGCATGAATGATTTTTCCTCCATCAGGCAATTGGAAGAATTACGGCCAGACCTCGTTTTTGTCGACGGCTGGTCGGAGAAATTACTCCCGCCGGTCCTGGAAGCCGCCAAAGAAA
>JACOVV010000208.1 GCA_016177145.1 Candidatus Omnitrophota bacterium
GGCGAGGTTACCTCGCCCCTGCATAAGGAGGGGGAGATGCAGACTCTATTTCAAGGGTTTTTGCAGACTGTGGGAACACAGTTGCCTAGTTTAGCGAGCGCGCTGGCCATTTTAATCATCGGTTGGTTAGTGGCTTTGGTGGTCGCGGCTGTTGTACAAGGAGTTCTTGGGAAAGATCAGTTCGATAAAAAGCTGATTGAGAAAGTTTCCGGCTCCAAGCCGCCTGCCCATGTAGAACCTGCCAAGTGGATTGCCAAAGGTGTTTTCTATTTTCTCATGCTGTTGGTCCTAGTTGCGTTTTTCCAAGCATTGGGACTAACCATTGTCACGGCGCCGTTAAATCATATTTTAGTTCAGATTGCCGACTACGCTCCCCGTCTCTTAAGCGCTACATTACTTTTATTGGTGGCCTGGGCGCTGGCGCGATTACTCCAATTAGCCATCACTTTCTTATTGGACGCGGCTAACGTTGATGACCGGTTCGACTTTTCCGTGTCGGAAACCTGCGGCAATATCGCTTACTGGTTTGTGTTGTTTATTTTTCTTCCGGCGATCCTTGGCGCTCTATCGCTTCAAGGGCTTCTGACCCCTGTTCAGGAAATGGTCGGGAAAATATTGGGCTTTTTGCCGAACCTGGTCGCTGGCGGGTTGATTTTGTTGATCGGAATTTTCGCCGCGAGAATTATCCAAGGAATCGTGTCGAATATTCTTGAGGTGATAGGAGCCGAACGGTTTAGCGAACGGATCGGACTCAAGAACGTTTTAGGAAAGCAGACTCTTTCCGAAATCGTCGGTTTGATCATCCGCGCGCTGATTCTTATTTCTGTCGTGATCGCCGCGCTGGATGCGCTTCAGTTAGGGGCAATTTCTGAGCCTGCCAGCCGGATGCTCTCCAAAATCTTGGAAACGCTCCCGTCTATTTTCGCTGCGGCTTTGGTCATTCTTTTGGCCTATTGGGTGGGGCGTTTCATTCGGGAATTAGTCACTGATTTATTGAGCCGGCTTGGCTTCAATCGGATATTTACACGCCTCGGTCTTGGGGCAATCGATAGAGGCGAACGGACTCCCTCTGAAGTCGTTGGGTACTTAGTGCTGGTAGCGGTTTTAATTATCGCTTCCATTGAAGCGGCTCGATTGCTTGGGTTCCACGTTCTGGCAACTTTGCTGGCGCAGTTTATCTCCTTCATCGGGCCTGTGATTTTGGGTTTAGTCATTTTAGGAGTCGGGTTATTTTTAGCCAACTTGGTTTCGAAGATCATTCAAGAGAGAGAGACCCGCGGGAGTCAATTCCTCGCGGTTACGGCTCGTATCGCTATCTTGCTGATTTCTCTCTCGATGGCGTTGGATCAGATGGGAGTCGCCGCTGAGATTGTTCGGATCGCGTTTACCCTGTTACTTGGGGCTATCGCGGTCGCCTCGGCGCTGGCGTTCGGATTGGGCGCCCGTGACGTCGCCGGCAAAGAAGTGGAGAAGTGGATTAGCTCGTTAAAGCGTTCAAAATAGAATAAGAACAATTAGAGAAAAGGGGCGGCTAAAAACCGCCCCTTTTCTACTTGACAAGGTGTAACAGAAGTGGTACACTTATGTTTAGAGACCCAAATGCCGACGCAGAATCCGCGAATCAATGTAGTACTGGAGAAACCGCTGTACAAGCGGCTGGAACAGTTGGCCAAGAAACACGGTATCTCTCTTTCAAAAGAGGTCCGCGACCTTGTCCGGGATGGGGTCGGCATTTGCGCCGAAGGGATTTCCGGAGAGGTTGTTGAAAGAGAGCAGGCGGGCCAAGATGTGACGCCGATAGAAGAAAAGGCGCTCGATGTTTTCAAAAAAGCGGTCTTGAAAGAGTTTGGCAAGAAAGTCCTCTCCATTCGATTATTTGGCTCCAAAGCCAGAGGTGATGCCGATAAATTCTCGGATGTGGATGTTCTGGTGATTTTAAGCGAAGGGGACTGGCACGAAGGGGATGAAGTACACAAAATCACCGCTTCGATCTTGGTGGATTACCAAGTAGATATCTCGGCAAAAGTCATCAACGCGAAACATTTCGCTTACCTCAAAAAAATAAAATCCCCTTTCCTGGAAAGTATTCGTCAAGAGAGCATTCTTCTACATGGGACAGATGGCATCTAAGATTGAAGGAGAGCTTAATCGCGCAGAAGATTCTCTCAAAGCCGCGGAGCAACTCCTTGAATTTGGTCTTTTCGCCGATTCCGTCTCGCGTTCTTATTACGCCGTCTATCATTCCGCAAGAGCCATTTTGTTGAAACATTCCCTTATTCCTAAAACCCACAAAGGGGTCGCTTCCTTGTTCGCGCAGCACTTCGTGAAAACAGGCAAAATCCCCAAAGAATTCATGGTGATCTTAAAGGAAGAAAAAGAAGACAGAGAACTTGGGGATTATGAGCCGTTGGAGGAATTCGACTTCCAACGGGCCGAAAAAAGGTTGAACGACGCAAGACGATTTCTCTTACAGATGGAAAAGTTAATCCATCAATCACTCTAACCAGTTTAATCCGGCTTAAAGCTGTGCCGTATGCCGAGATTCGAAAGCGCGGATCTCGGCATCTTTTTTTAAGGTGAGGCCGATATCATCCAATCCGTTGATGAGGCGGTCTTTGACGGCGGGGTCCATATCAAAATGAAACGAAATCTCTTCCGCTAGATGCAGAGTGACCCGCTGGTGTTCTAAGTTCACGGTCGCTTCTAATCCGGGGAACCGTTCCACCATCTGGAAAATCTCTTCGACTTCAGATTCTGAAAGCTCAATCGTCAAAAGAGCGTTCTTGCCGGCGTTATTCCGGAAGATGTCGGCAAACGCGGGGATTTTTGTTTCTCCACGCTCTACCCACGGCGCGATGACTGCGTGGAATCCGTATTGTTGAATCGCCCAGACCGCGTGCTCGCGGCTGGAGCCGCAGCCGAAGTTATTGCGAGCGACGAGAATCGAAGCTCCTTTGAAACGCGGAGCGTTTAAGACAAAATCGGGATTCGGTTTCTTATCGGGAAGATAACGCCAGTCATAGAACAGCGCTTCACCAAATCCAGTCCGGGCAATGGATTTCAAGAATTGCTTGGGGATAATCTGGTCGGTGTCAACGTTCGAGCGATCGAGCGTCGCGATAAGTCCTTTGTGAGATTTGAAGGGTTTCATATTCGTTAGGTCACAAGTCACAGGTCACAAGATATAAAACAAAAGTAAAAAGTATCACCATGAGCAAGTTTTTACTTGTGACTTGTGTCTTGTGACTTATATCTTCCATGTTCTTATATCCACAAACCGTCCGGCGATCGCCGCGGCGGCCGCCATTTGGGGGCTCACTAAGTGAGTCCTTCCTCCCTTACCTTGGCGGCCTTCAAAGTTACGATTGGAGGTCGAGGCGGAGCGTTCACCCGGTTTCAATTGATCCGGGTTCATTCCTAAGCACATACTGCATCCCGACTCGCGCCATTCACAGCCGGCTTGCTTAAAAATTTTATCCAACCCTTCGGCCTCGGCCTGTTTTTTCACTTGTTGAGAGCCGGGAACAACCAGAACTTTTACGCTATTGGCTGTTTTCCCGCGCTTAAAATAATCAGCGGCCAGACGCAAATCTTCAATCCGGGCATTGGTACAGCTCCCGATAAAAACCGTGTCCACTTTGATCTCGGTCATTGGCGTTCCCGGTTTGAGTCCCATATATTCGAGAGCGTTTTCAACATCCTTGCGGCTGTAGCCGGGAACTTTGTCCGGTTCTGGGATACAGCCCGTAACATCCATCACCATTCCGGGATTAGTTCCCCAGGTAACTTGAGGCGCGACGGAGGAGGCGTCAATCGTCAGTACCCGGTCGTATTTCGCGTCGGGGTCACTCGGAAGTGTTTTCCAAAAGGCGACCGATTTTTCAAAGGCAGCTTCTTTCGGCGCGAACGGGCGATTTCCTTCCGCGATATATTGGAAGGTCGTTTCATCCGGCGCGATCATTCCGGCGCGGGCCCCCGCTTCAATGCTCATATTACAAATGGTCATTCGTGCTTCCATCGAGAGGGAGCGTATGGCCTCGCCGCGATATTCCAGAACGTATCCGGTTCCGCCGGCGGTACCGATCATTCCGATCAATTTCAAAATCATATCCTTGGAACTGACCGGTGGTTTCAGCCGGCCGGTGAACTCCACCTTGAAAGTTTTCGGTTTCTTCTGAAGCAGGCATTGCGTTGCCAGGACATGTTCCACTTCGGATGTCCCGATGCCGAGAGCGAACGAGCCAAAGGCGCCGTGAGTGGAGGTGTGGGAATCTCCGCAGACGATCGTTGTTCCCGGCAAAGTCAATCCTAATTCAGGACCAATGATGTGGACAATTCCCTGCTGGGAACTCTTTAAATCATAAAGCCGCACGCCAAATTCCCTGCAGTTTTGTTCTAATGCTTCAATCTGTGTTTTGGAGATCGGATCTTCAATATCGAATCGGCCTTCTGTTGGGATATTGTGATCCATCGTGGCAAAAGTCAATTCCGGCCGGCGGACCTTTCGTCCGGTCAAGCGGAGCCCCTCAAACGCCTGCGGACTGGTGACTTCATGGATCAAGTGGCGGTCAATATAGAGGAGGGAAGTCCCGTCTGACAGCGTGGTAACGATATGTTTTTCCCAAACTTTTTCAAAAAGGGTTTTAGCCATAGGAAACGACAGTATACCGCAAAATTTCCCGCTTGACAAAGTGTATTTGATACACTAAACTTGATTAGTGTAGGAGATACACTTATGAGAAAAGTTCATAGTTCGGAGTTCATAGTTCATCGTAAAACGGAGAGGTCATGAAAAAGAATTTCGATGAACAACGAACCATGAACCATGAACAAATGTTGGCTGTCACCGTTGATGTCGTGCTCTTTACCATACGGGAGAGGAAATTAGCGGTGTTGCTGGTCCGCCGGATCAACGAACCTTTTGACGGCATGTGGGCTCTGCCGGGTGGATTCGTTGAGAAGAATGAATCCGTGGACGAAGCGGCCCTGCGGGAACTACAGGAAGAAACCAACGTCAGCCGGGTTTATCTGGAACAGCTCTACACGTTCGGAGATCCTGACCGTGATCCGCGCGGGCGGGTCATTACCGTCTCCTATTACGCGCTGATCAATTGGGAGAACTTCCAGCTTCGGGCGAGAACGGACACCTCCGAGGCCAAGTGGTTTCCGGTTCAGGAGCTGCCGAAACTCGCTTTTGATCACCGTGACATTATCCGTTACGCGCTGGAACGGCTGCAACATAAAATCAACTACACTACCATTTGTTTCCAATTGCTTCCTAAGAAATTCGCGTTGTCAGAACTCCAGCAGGCCTACGAAATCATTCTCAATCAAAAATTAGATAAACGGAATTTCCGAAAGAAAATGATCCAGCTTCATATTTTAAAGGACACCGGGGAGATGAAAACCGACGGGGGACCGCAACGGCCGGCAAAGTTGTACTCGTTTACCGATGTACGGGTTGTGAAATTACAGGAGAAGGGGATTATTGTGCCGTTTTGAGATAACCACAATGAACGAATCATCTCCCTACAACATGCTCAAAGACAAAATCCGCCTCTTGGCCAAGGAGCGCGATGCGGTGATTCTCGCGCACAATTACCAGGAAGGGCCGATCCAGGAGGTCGCCGATTTTATCGGGGATTCGTTGTTGCTATCCCAGAAAGCGGCCGCCACAGAGGCCTCGGTGATTTTATTCTGCGGCGTCCATTTTATGGCCGAAACCGCCAGTATTTTGTCTCCCCAAAAGAAAGTTATCATTCCGGATCTAGCCGCCGGCTGCTCTTTGGCGGATATGGTTATCGAGCGGGATGCCCGCCAATGGAAAGAGCGGCATCCTGACGGCGCGGTGGTCGCTTATGTCAATACTTCCGCTGTGGTGAAAGCGGCGGCGGATTATTGCTGTACTTCATCGAATGCCGTGAAGGTTGTCCAGGCCATTCCGGAAGAAAAAGAAGTTCTTTTTGTCCCCGATTTCTATCTGGGGACCTGGGTCAAGAGAAAAACGGGGCGCAGGAATCTTCATGTCTGGAAAGGGTATTGCGCGGCGCATACGGCGATTACACCGGAAGGGATTGACCGCTTGCGTGAACAGCACCCCGACGCCGAATTTCTGATGCATCCGGAGTGCGGCTGTATGACCAAATCGATGGATTTAGCCGACGCGATTCTTTCAACCGAGGGGATGGTGAAATACGCCAAGGAATCGTCTGCCGGTGAATTCATCATCGCGACCGAAAATGGGATGCTGTACAAACTCCAGAAAGAGAACCCCGGCAAGAAGTTTTATCCAGCCAGCGAAAACGCCACCTGCCAGTACATGCAGATGAATACGCTAGAGAAAGCATTCCGGTCTCTCCTGGAATTAAAATACGAAGTTAAAGTTCCGCCCCATATCGCCGAGCTTGCCCGGATTCCGATCGAGCGGATGATGGAAATTTCCGCAAACGGCAATGGAAATGGGAATGGGAATGGCAAGAAAAAACTTCACAGCGCTGCCCCAATCGTATATAATAGATCGCAGTGCTAATCTACACCTTTTACACGTTGGCGATTAGCGGGGGATTGTTCTTAATTGGGGCCATTTTATTTCTTCTCCCATCCCAGACATTGACCCGCTTGAGTGAATTTGCCAATAGGATCCTCCTAGCCACCGACCAAGCGATCGTCCCTTTCCGCAAGGGGATAGGGTTTCTCTTCTTAGCCGTCAGCGCCTGGATTTGCTACCGGCTGTTTGAGTTCGTCCAAAGACATCCCGGGTTGTTTCAATAAAAATTTATTTTTCTCTTGACAAACCCATCAATAGGTGTATATACTCCTAATCATGGAATGCACGCAAGTCTGTATCTGTTCGTGTTTACGTAAGGCGACAAGGGCGGTGACGCAAGCTTACGACGAAATGATGCGTCCCATTGGACTGCGAGTCACGCAATTGGGGGCCTTAAGCGTGATGGCGCAAAAGGGACCGATGACGATGACGCAATTAGCCGAGGAATCGGTGACGGATCGAACGACGCTCACTCGAAATTTGCGGCTTCTTGAAAAGAGGGAGTTTATCGTGATTAAAAAAGGAAAAGACCAGCGGCAGAGAAACCTTGAGGTGACCCAAAAAGGGCGCCATATTTTAGCCAAGGCGCGTCCCATCTGGGAAAAGGCGCAGAAGAATTTATTAAAACAGGTGGGGAGAGAACATCTGGATCGTTTGGTGACGGATCTTTGCAGAATGGTGAGTCTAGTACGGAGTTAAACAATTTTTTTATCCGGCTTTAGAGTGTATATACAC
>JACOVV010000210.1 GCA_016177145.1 Candidatus Omnitrophota bacterium
AAGTATAACACATCCCCGTTGCAGATGGCAACGGGATGATCCGGGTCTAATTCCTTAATTCGTTTCGCCGCTTGATTGACGAATTCATAATAGGGTTCGGGAAATTTCTTGGCGCTGTTGGCGACTCCATAATTGTTTTCATTCCCCAGCATCCAGAGAAGAACGTACGGTTCGTCTTTATACTCCAGGACCATTTTTTCGACGTCTTCCAGCATTTTTTGACGCTGGTCCGGATGACTGTAATCGGTCCCTTCATACCAGCTCGCCCCTGAACCGACCGTGTACGCTCCCAGAAAATTTCCCATGATCACGTAGAGTCCGTACTTGTCGTGGAGTTCCCTGAGCAATTTCTTATTAACGACCAATCCATGATGGTAAATGCGCAGAGTGTTAGCCCCCATTTCCTTCAAAAGCTGAAAATCGCCGATGACCGGCTCATCAGCATCCTGAATTCCATTCCGGTTTTTATCCACCCAGCTCTCGTAAGGGGCGTCGATTAGACCGTTTTTATTTTCGTCCGCGTTGGACCAATCCTCGAGAGTACCGTTGTCCGGGCTCTGGCCTACCTTGCTGGGAGTGTAGGCGACCGCCTTAATAAGGAAAGGCATGGCGCCCACCATCAACTGCCAATGCCCGTCAGCCAACTGAATTAAACGAACCTTCCCGTTTCCCAGCACCTGGCGCGCCTCGGATTCTCTGACTTCTCCGTGGGGCCGGTAACTCACGATGGCGCGCCGCGCCGCTTCTTCAAGGCCGATCCTTGCCAGCCGTCCCGGATCCGTGATAAAAACGTCATTGTTGATATCCGCGTCAAAACCATTCATCACCCGGATACCGCTCCCTTCCAGCGCCAGCCCCAGCTCTGGATGAACACGACAGAGGTAGGTTATTTTATCAATCGCCGCCGGTCCCACATACCAGGGAGAATTCCAGTAAGTCCAGCCGATGGAATTCGGGAAATGGACCACAATCGCGTAATAGGCTTTGATCGCATGCTCGAACAATCCGGATTTCTCCAGGATTTCAGCGGTGTTGAAGAGTTTAATCCCGCGGTCTTCGTTCTTGATCGACGCCCATTTGTAAAAGGCCGCGGCCAAATCGTCCGTATGCAAAAACTCCCAATGGTCCCCTTCCAGGCGTTTCTGCGCTTCCAAACGCTGGTATTCAGGATCTTCCAGGACCGATCTTGTGTTCGGGAAAATTCCTTCCCCCGCGGCCTCGGCGAGTCCCTTGGGGTCGCGAATCTGATATTGGTAATCGCTGGTTCCTACGTTCTTAAACTCGCCATATTTTGAATATTCCACGATCGGCTCTTTACCGTAATCGAGCAGGGAAAGCCGCACCGGTTCTTTGACAAAACGAACCGATTCCACGCCGGCCGCGGCGGTTTTATTTTCCAAACGTTCCAGTTTATACTGGCTTTCTTCGGCCGCTTTGACATACCAGCCCCGGGGATCCCACCACTGGGAATAGGGATACTGCTCGATGACCATCCGGAACGCCTGGGCGGCTTGATCTATCTTCCCCTGCTTGAGATAAGCTTCCCCCTGGAGAAAATAAGAAGTGCCGACATCATTAAGCGCTTGATAGCGGTGGCGTTCGTCCACCGATGGGAAATTCGTCAGAGCGGATTGCTCCACGCGGGCTTGATCTTGATGCTGGTCAATGCATTGTTGGGCAGTCTGGATGGCCTGGTCAAATTGCTGTTGGTCCATCGCCTGCCGCGCGGCGGTGATCAGCTCGTTGGTTGGCCGGCTTTCGCCGGCCAAGGAAAGTGGAGAATGGAAAGTAGAAAGTAGAAAGTACACTGTGAAAAACAAAAAAAGTACCGGCCTTCCCCACTTTCCACTTTCCACTTTCCACTTTCCGTCTTTACTCATCCCTTAATCGCTCCCGCGGTAATCCCCTCGATAATGTAACGCTGCATGAGCAAGTATACCACGACGATTGGAATGACGGAGATCGTCATCCCCGCCATTAAAAGAGGATACTGGGTAATATGCGCCCCCTGGAAAACCATCAATCCCCGCTGCAGGGGCATCAGTTCTTTATCCGTCAAGACAAGCATGGCCAGCAGGTATTCGTTCCAGACCGCCAAGACGTTAAAAATGACCACCACGGCAATCGCCGGCTTGGCTAACGGCATGGCGAGGTGCCAGTAAATGCCCCATTTGGTGCAGCCGTCAATCCGCGCGGAATCTTCCAGATCCTTGGGGAGTTTTTCAAAAAATGTCTTCAAGAGGAAAATACTCAGCGCCAATCCGCCGTTGATTTGCGGCAGGATATAGCCCCAATGGGTATTGATCAATCCCAGTTTATTGAGCAGAACATACAGAGCGATAAAAGCGCCGGGGATCGGGATCATCATGGTCGCCAGAAAGAGGATAAAGAAAAACTGCCGCCCTGGAAACCGGAGGCGGGCGAAAGCGTAGGCGGCTAAAGAACTGATCAACACAATACCCACCACGACGACCGTGCTGTAAAAAATGCTGTTCAGGAAATAAACCCCAAAACCCCCTTTGGTCCACGCGTTCACGTAGTTCAGCCACTGTGGATTAGAAGGAAGCAGGCTAAAATCCGAAAAAACGGTCTCTTGGGTCTTTAAACTGGAGGCGGCCATCCAGAAAAGAGGAAAAAGACAAGTAGCGGCAACGCCGGCGCAGAAAAGCTGCATTACCAGTTTTAACCCAAATCTTTTGGCGCGATACTGGGTGACTGAGTACATAAATTGATAGCTGTCTTTACGGCGCTTGCCTAAAAGTTTTCCCGATCCTCATCTGAAATAACGAAACCAGCAGCAGTAAGATCCCGAAAATGATTCCTTCCGCGCAAGCGTAACCAAACTGCGAAGTGCCTGTCATCGTCGAGAGGATCCGGGTCACCGGCACTTCGGTGTGATAACCGGGTCCTCCCCCCGTCGTTGAGATGATAATGTCAAAAATCTGCATGGTGCCGAGAACCGTCAAGATCGCCACTAAAATAAAAACGGGAATCATCATCGGGATCGTCACTTCCTTAAAGACTTGCCAGGCGTTGGCCCCGTCCACGCGGGCCGCTTCGTAGAGTTCTCGCGGGATGTTCTGCAGCCCCGCGAGGAGAATGACAAACCCCCAGCCAAATCCTTTCCACATGTGAATCACAGCGACGCTGGTGAGCGCCGTTTTTGGGTCCGACAGCCAGCTCCTGGTCAATCCGTCGAGGCCGATGGCCTTCAGCCAGTGGTTCAGCAGCCCGTAATTGCCGTCGTAGATCCAGCTCCAGATCAAACCAACCACAATCCCCGAGAGGACCGGCGGCAGATAGAAAATCACCCGGTAAACGTGTCCTCCCCGGATTTTTCTGTCGCAAGCCAGCGCGAGCAGTAACGCCAGTATATTTTGAAACGTCAGAGCCAGGAGAGTGACATAAACCGCGTTCCAGACCGAAGTCCACCAGACGGTGTTGTGGCGAAAGATATCCCAGAAGTTCGCCAGTCCGACAAACCGCATGGTGGAACTGATACCGTCCCATTCATAGGCGCTCAACTGAAAAACTTTAAAGAAAGGATAAATGCTGAAGGTCGCGAACATCACAATCGCGGGAAGAATAAAAAAATAATTTTCGAAGGTATCCTTAAGGCGCACTTTCATGAGAAATTATCTTTGAGCCATTTGTTTTTCCAGCTCCCTGTCCTTCACCGCCTGAACCTGGGCGGCGAGTTCTTCCGGGGTCTTTTCGCCGATGAGAATAGACTGAATCCCTTTCGTCATCGCCTCCGTCACCAAAGGGAACTCCGCTAACGGCATCAGACTGGGATGAACGGTCCGGTCCATATCATTGACAAACTCAGCCAGGATGGGAGGAAGATCCACCAACGCTTCGCGATTGGAGGGAAGATTCCTGGTTTGCGTCGCCAAATAGACCTGCTGTTCTTTGGCGGTCAGCCATTTTAAGAACGCGGCCGCCTGCTCTTTCCGGACCGATTTCGCGTTGACCATAAAATTCGAACCGGCCCCTCCCCAAATCACCTGAGGATAGGTGTTCGATACGCGGGGTGGGAGCATCACGCCGTAATCAAGACTGGGATTCATCCCATGGTAAACGTTGACGCACCAGGATCCATTCATCGCGAACGCCGCCTGGCCGTTGGCGAAAATTTGCTCCGCCCGTTTATTAATCATCGTTACGACCCCCTCCGCCAGCGCCCCCTGATCCCTCATTTCTTGAAACAATTTCAATACGCGAACCCAATCAGAATCGGTATAGAGAACTTTTCCTTTGAGCGTCGCCAGGATCTTATCCTGGCCCATGATGTTCCAGGCGAAATTAGAGGCCAGACATTCGATCAGCCAGATCTCACCCCACCCGCTGACTAACCCCTGAATTCCTTTTTCCTTTAATTTTGCGTTCGCCGCGAGGAAGTCACGCCATGTCACTGGAGGTTTATTAGGATCGAGCCCCGCTTGGCGGAATAAATCTTTGTTATAAAGAAACTGGATGTTCATCACATCCAGCGGGACGCCGTAAGTCCCGACCGGCACGCCGTAGCCGTTTCCGGCGTCAAACTCATTCATCAGCAACGGTTTCTCAAAAAGCAGCTTCCGCCACGCCCCTTCTTGATCGTTGATTTCTTCGGCGATATTGGCCACATGGCCGGAAAGGATAAAACTGGCAAGATCCCGTTTCTCTCCTAGAACACCAAAAACATCCGGAAGAGTATTGGTTTGGGCGGCGGCTTTGACTTTTTGACTGTAGGCCTCAGAGGGGGCAAAGAGTTCAAACCGGACAGGAATACCGGTAGCGGTTTCGTAGCGGCCGGCGAGCTCTTGCAAAGTATCTTCACGATCGCTCATCCAGTGCCAGATCGTCAATTGGCTGGAATTCTGCTTCTGTGCGCACCCTGCCAGCAGGGCCGCCAGGTACACGCCTAGAATCCACGGCTTTTTTCGATGGGTCATTACGTCGTTACGATCTCCCAGCTCTTCCCCCTATTACACGTAATTGGCGTGGCTAGTTTAATATAGAGAGCGCCCCTTTGTCAAGGGAAAGAATCATAAAACCATTAACAAAGTCTTGTATTATGAGGAGGCCTCTCTTTGTAATAACCTGCGCTCACACTTTCTTGAAACGACTTCAACGTTTCGTCAGACGAATCAACGATCCAATTCGTCTCCTTAAGGATGTTAAACCACATCCATGCCTTGATGTGAGGATACTGCCGGATACTCTTGAAAGTCTCCAGAACCCATTGCGGTTTTGAACCTCCCCCTTCTCCGCAGGCGAATTCGGCGATCATGATCGGTTTTGCCGGCGCTATTGCCATCATCCGTTGATAGGCCTCTCCGAAAATTTCATCGAACGAACGCCAGGGGTCTCTCCTTTCACCGGCCGTGCCAAAGTTGTAACCGTCGAAACCGATCCAATCCACGAAAGAGTCTCCCGGGTAATAGAGAGTATAATCATGAGGGCCTCCGTTCCGCGGCAGGTGGAGGACCATTTCGGGGCACCAAACCCAAAACACGTTAGAGCATTTTCTGTCCCGGAATACGTTCACCACATAACGGAAGGTTTCAATATAGCGGGTTGGATCTGAATCGTTATGAATCCCATCCCAGGGATACCAGGTTCCATTCATTTCATGAGCCCATCGGATGAGAAGCGGTTGACCCCATTGGCGGATCGAATCGGCCCATTGACAAAGATAAGAATCCCATCGGCCGCTGAGGATTTTATCAAGCCGGTAATCCGGACATTCGATCTTCTGGTCCCACGGCTCCCAAGTAAGCATCGGCATACTTCCTCTTTTGCTCACCATGGAACACCATGATTCCGGGAATGGGGCCAGCGACTTGGGCGATCCCCAGGCAAGAAAGGTCATGACAATCGCCAGTTTTTTCTGGATCTTTTTCTCGAAGGAATCTATTTCTTCTTTGGAAGGATGGCACTGAATCCCCTGCCAAGGGGAACTGATAAAGGCGCCGGTGAAACAACCTTGAATGGAAGACCAGTCGAAATTTTTCACAACAAAATTTATGTCAAATTCACCCCATTATTACACGAACATCGTATGTCTTTTTCTCTTTTGGAACCAGCAGGTTCGTCTCCTGCCTGACCCCGCCCACATAGATTTCCCGAACTCCCCGCTGAACCCCGTTGGGATTTTCCACCTTAATATGATAGACCGCTCCACGGAAAGGACGGGTGATCTCAAATTGCTTCCAGTGAGACGGGATGCAGGGATCAATTTTCAAACCGTTAAAATCACGGCGGGTCCCCAGAATCCATTCGGTCGCCGCCATGAACCCCCACCCGGAACTCCCTGTAATCCAGGTGAAAGCCCCTTCTCCGTAAGCATACGGGTGCTGCGGCCCCGCAAGGTACTCCGCGAGGACATACGGTTCTGTCTTGTAAAGATCGTAATCTTTCTGCGCGTTCGGAAGGATTTTCCGCAAAGCCCGGTACGCCCTGTCCCCCTCCCCCACCACGCAAAGTCCCACCGTCGCGAACATGGCGGCATGACAGAAAACAGCCGCGTTCTCTTTTGTCCCTTCAGTAAACATGCTGATTCGGCCAAGCCTGGAGTCATAAGTGGAATAGGCGGGGTAAAACAGCGCGTAGCCATGTTCCCCGTCAAGATACCGATCCATGGAACTCAGGACTCTCTGCAATCGCTCTCCCTGCGCCACACCGCTTAAGAGAGCCCATCCTTGCGTGTTGAGGAAAATTTTCCCTTCTTTATTCTTCTTGGAACCGTAAACCGCATCGAAATCGGTGAAACCGCGAAGATACCAATCGCCGTCCCAGCAGATAGTGTTGATTCGATCGGTCATCACTTGGGCTTTTCTGAGAAGCTCCTTGGCATCTTTGGATTTATTAATGATTTGCGCTAATTCTGCCAACGTTTTCAAAGAACGAACCAGCGCCTGTGCCATCCAGGCGCTTTCCCCGCGGTGCAGTTTGCCGGCGGCATCAATGGCGTCGTTCCAGTCGGCGTGCCCGATCTTGGGCAATCCCCGTTTGCCGGTATCACGGAAAGCAAATTCAAGGTTCCTTTTTAGATGTTCGTACAATGTCCCGCTTCCGGCCGCTCGGGCTTTCTCTTTCCACTTGGGATTGATGTCCCATCCCCGAACCCATTTGTCTTTCAGGTACGGGAATTTTTTTAGAAGAATTTTTTTATCCCCAGTCTCCTTGACATAGCCGCTGACAGTCTGTGTTAACCACAAGGGATGGTCTTTGTTCGGGCGATGCCCCGCCGCCCCCTTCGTATCGCTGAAACCTGGAGCGCACGTCCCATCCTGACGAATGAGCGCCGCCAGTATCTCGATCCGGCGCCGGGTCAGTTTTGGATCTATAGAGACAATCGCCTCTCCATCCTGGCAGGAATCACGATACCCCCTCCCGCCGGACCCTTCGTGGAAGAACGACGGCGAACGAGACCAATAATTACAGATCATCACCTGGTACTTCAGCCAGACGTTGACCATGCAATCAAAGTCCGCATCCGGGGTTTTGACGGTAATATTCTCAATAACCCTCCGGCGCCAGAATTCTTTGACCTGTTCAAGATTTTTTTTAGCTCTGTCTACGTCCCGATAACGATCCACGAGAGATCTTACGGCGGCAGCGCTCCCTTTGGTCTGACCCATGACAATGACGAATTCTTTGCTCTCGCCGGGAGCCAGCGTGATCGCGTGCCTTAAAACACCCACACTCTCTTCCCCTGAGCAAAATTCCTGGTTTTGCCATTGCCCCGCGGCGATGGCTTCCGGTTTCTCTTCATTATTGTATCTGCCGAGAAATCGCTCTTTTTGCGTCACGCACCCGCCGTAAGGAAGAGAACTGGCCAGGAAAGCAAGGTAGGGAAACGGTTGAATGTTCATATTCTCCCAGAAAGCGGTCTTTCTGGCTAAAATGGCTTCCGTCTTTGGGTCCCAATAGACCCGGTTGTAGAGAACCATGATATTCCGGTAACGAAGTTCCTCATGATAATCACCAAGAAGCCATTCAACGTAGGGAAATATTTCAAGTTTTTTTTGTTTCTCTGAATTGTTGGTTACTTTGTACAGCCAGATCTCACAAGTGTCTTTTAACGGAACAAAATAGACCGCCTCGGTATCGATTCCGTGATAGGAAGTTCGAATCGCGGTGTATCCTAACCCGTGGCGGCTTTCATAGAAATCGGGTTTCTGACGGACCGGCTGGTAGGTAGCGCTCCAGTACTGACCGCTGTCAGGATCTCTTAGATAAACAAACCGCCCCGGCCGGTCAAAATGATAATTCTCCGGAGCCCAGCGGCTGATACGGTCTGTCCGGCAGTCCTTATAAAAACTGTACCCGCCGGCGTTGTGCGAGATAACAGCACAGTAATCTTCATTGGTCAAATAGTTGATCCACGGGCGGGGTGTTACCGGTTCGGTAATGATGAACTCAGCGTTATCCTGGCTGAAGTGCCCGTATTTCTTTAAATTGGAGAGAGTTCTGCCGCTTTCTGCCGCGCGCCGAGTCGTCGTTTTTTCTTACATGAACTGAGTATTCTCCATCTTTGGATTTTCCCTCTTTGACTTCAATGGGCAATCCGATTAGACTTCCATATAAATATTGCGGATCATCAAACAGGCGGCTCCGATGGCGATGGCACTATCCCCCAGGCGAGAAGGAATAATTTTTAATGATTGCGTTGCTTCCTCAAAAGCCCAGTCTTTGACTGTTTCCCGAATCGTATCCAAGAGAAGATGTTTCGCGATTTCAATCCCCCCGCCGATCACAATCAGTTCAGGGTTCAAGAGGTTCTCAAGGAACGCATTCTTTTTACCGTACGCCTCTCCCCCTTTCCGGATTTGATCCAAAGCCACGGCATCTCCTTTTTCCGCCGCCTGGAGCACCACGCGGAAATCGAGTTTGTTCAAATCGCCGCCGACGATCTCGGTGACCGCTGACTGAGCGCCCCCTTCGATCGCCTTTCTCGTCATCGCAACAATACTCAAGTCGGTATCCCATCGGCCTAACCCGGGTTTCATTTTTTCCAGAGTCTCCTGAGGCGCTCTCCGATTGTAAATACCGAGTTCGCCCGCCCACCCGTCTCTCCCGCCGTAAACCTTTCCGTCAATGATAATGCCGCAGCTGACCCCGGAATACATATACAGCATGTACTCTCTGTCATATTCGGTTGAGAACCATTTTTCGCCGAAGACAGCCGCGTCCGCGTCATTGAGAACCATGGCGGGAATCCCGAAACGCTGTTCGAAAGAATCACGAAGGGAAACATTCAAGAAAATGTCGGCGCTTCCTACCGGCGGGTGAGGCCAGTGAATTCGATGCCCTTCTTCATCAATAATACCGGGGATGCCCACGCCGATGCCGCGCACTTTCTTAGGATCGATTTTGCCGGCGCTCATCAATTGTTCGGTGAACTCAATCATCTGCCGGACAATATCTTCATTAATGACCGTTGGCTTTGGAATTCTCTGCTGATGAATGATCGTTCCGGATAAATCCGTGACGACCCCGCAGAGATCCGTCAGCGTCCATCCAATGCCGACCACAAATCCTGACTGGCGGTTGAGATCGATTAGAGTGGGAATTCTCCCGCCGGTCGAATGGCCAAGCCCTTTTTCCACGACCAGCCCTAATTCGATGAAATGGTCCACGTAACTGGAGACAGTGACAATATTGATTTCAGTCGCTTTGGAGATATCGGTCTTCGCGAGCGGCCCGCCGCGGCGAATCACATCCAGGATAGCCAGCGCTTTCTGCTGGCGTTCTGAGAGGTCCTTTTCTGTAGAAGAGATTTTTTTTGCCATAAAAGATACTAGTTTCACTGCACCGGTTTCTTTGACAAGGCCTCCCGTATTTCCAATAATAATTGAAGCGCTTCTCCCATCACGTAGAAAATCAGAAAATAAAGCGCCCCTATGAAAATCCAGGCAAGCCCTGCTAAACGCGGTACGTCAGGCCCGCCGGCTCCGGCTAGTATCGCGACGCTCAAGATCAGCCCTAATACAGCAGAAACCCAGGCCAATACTTTAAAAACAACCTTCCCAATCCGGAGTGATAAATAATTATTTGTCATGGCGGCCCCCCCTTTTTTAAAG
>JACOVV010000211.1 GCA_016177145.1 Candidatus Omnitrophota bacterium
AGGGATGAAGAAGGGGCTGAACATCCGTTAGACCCCAATCATGAGTATCGCGCGGCGCTGGAGATGTTGTGGCGGGAAGATTTAACGGGATTAGCGGCGGGAGAGATTCATCTGGATATGACACAGACCAGCGGGGTGTTGGTGAAACTGGTGTATGTGTTAAGTGAGGCGGTGAGCGCGGAGAAATTGATCAATGGAGTGCGGACTGAAATCTACAACGAAGCCGCGTACGTCAAGAGTGTGATTTTGGGAGAAGATTTGGTGGGAGAGTTATTAGCATCGGAGAACGCGCAGGCGTTAACGACATTCAACGAGATCAAAGGATTGAGTGAGACTGAGGATGAGATCAGTGGAGATGTTGAGACGATCGTATTGACGAAGACGGCGCGGGAGAAAGTGTTAGAGGTAACCAGCGGGGAAGGGTTTGAGTTAGCCAATTACATCGAGATATTAAATGGGGCGTTGGATGGGTTGATTGGAGCGTTGAACGATCCGGCCAATAGCGGGGCGAAAACGGCATTTGAGCATTTATTCGGGGTGAGTGTGCCGGCGCAGGCGGGTGAGTTAACGGCGGAGCAACAGGAGGCGATGCTGGATTTACTGGGGGATACGGAGTTTGACCAGGGGTTATTTATGGAGGGGTTGGAGTTTGCGGATAGTTTGATGGGACAGTTGCGGGCCAACGCAGTGGCGCTGGGGTACTTTAATGAAGTGTATGGAGTGGAATTGGGGGCGAGCGGGAACCTGACGGCGGTGGGAGAGAACGCCGCGCGGGATGGGTTAGTGCGCCAGACGTTATTTGGGATTATCGGAGGAATCATCAAAGAGGTGAGGCCGACAGGGACGACACCGCTGACGCCCCAGCAGAGAACGCAGGTCACTGCCAGGATGACTCAGTTGGTCGCCGATATGCCGAACATGGCGGTTATCATGGGACTCCTCAACCGGCAGACCGCCGCGATGCGGATGACAGCGGCGGCGGATGTGCCGATTCGGAGTTTCCGTGACAGATTTAGCTATCTCTGGGGGCTGACGCTGCCGGCCTCTGGGAACATTTACCTCGGGATGGATGTGGCGGCTCCGGCACAACAGGCATCCATTGACAAGTTAGGCAAAATCATCGGAGAAATTCTGCATCCAGAGAAATTTGACGATGACAGCCCAGAGGTTGCGTTTAATTCAGATATATTCGAAACGGATGTGGTGCGTCAAGAAGTGATTCTGCGGCTGCTGAATGACGATACGGCGACTTTGACGGATGCGGAAAAAAATGGGTTAAGCAATGAAGAGATAGCCGCCTTCCGGTCAAGTTGGCTCTCGAACTGGGGATTGAGCGGGGTGTATGGCGCCAATGACAAGATTCATTTGGAGATTGAGTTAGCCGAAGGGGACGCAAAGCGGTTAGCGGGATACATCCTGGGCGCGGCGGTGCATCCGGCAGGTAAACCGGCGAGAGTCAACGGAGTGTTAGAACGAGGGAGTGAAACGAATGATTACGGGTTAGCGAAGTATGTGAGAGACCAGAACCAGATCAAGGGATTGCGGGATGTGATTGCCAGCGATGGGGATTATAAGAGCGCGTTAGAGGTTCTCTGGGGGATCACGATCCCAGCGGGGGCGGTATTGAGCTTGGCGGGAGATATGGAGAATGAGTCGGTGAAATTAGGGTGGATCTTAAGCGAGGCGATCCATCCCAGGGATGGCCCTGGAAATCCACTGGCCTACGATCAGGCGAGCACGGTGGAGACTGCCAAGAGAGCGCATCAATTGCTGATCGCGGCTAATGCGGGAGAAACGAATCCTTTCAAAGAAAATCTGCTCTACATCTGGAATCTGAATGCCGCCGGTCAATGGCAGTTCGATATTTATATATCGGCCAATAGCGACAAAGACAAATTAGCGAAAGTCCTCAGCCAGTTGGCCAATCCGAAAGATCGCGATGGGAATCCGCTCGAATATAACGAGGGAAAAACAATTCTCAGTATTCAGAGAATCAACAACCTGCTGAAATTCATCAATGGTGAGAGAACCGTTGGAGGGATTACCGGAGCGGCTTATCTTGCCAAGCTGAAAATTCTCTGGAGCGCCGATTTAGCCGGCCTCCCTGCGACAGGCCAGATACGGTTCGACATCACCGCTCCTGCAAACAGCTCGTTGGTAAAATTAGGATACATTCTTTCGGAGGCGGCGACCGCCGCCGACGCGGAAGGGAATGACCTCTACGCCAATAAAGAAGAAGAATACGTTAAAAATACCATCGCGGGGGGGGAGTTGTGGCAGAAGATCAAAGATCAGAGCGCTGACGCGCCGGCTGAGTTTGCCAATGTCGAAGAGTTGAATCAGTGGTTGGCCGATAGGGATAACCGGATGAAAGTCTTTACTCTGAAACAGGAGGCCTTGCGATTGGCTCAGGAGGTAGGCCGGACCATTCCTCCAACAGATGAAGAAAAAGAAACATTAACGCTGGAGTTTATTGATGATGTTGCCATTTCTTCCTATTCGCCAACGGCGGCATTAACTCCGCTCCAAGTCGCCGTCATCGTCGATCTGGCGTCGGTTGGCAGTCTGGACGCCGCGCAGTTAGCGTTTGTTCAGGGACTGGCGCGGTCTTATCTTGCCGCCGGAAAAACGATCGCGCAATTCGCCGGTGATTTTGAGTTGATCTATAAAATCTCATTCTTTAAGAGCAGCGTTACCGATCCCAGCGGCATCACCAATGAGACGCTGACCGCCGATGCCGTCAAACAAATCCATGCCATTCTCGGCGGATTCAAACTGGACGGCGAAAAATCGGCCCAAGCCAAGGGATTTACTCGCGATTCCGACGAATGGAATACCGAGGTGAACCGTGTCATCACCCAGCGCGAAGAGGTTTATCCGGAAATGCTGCCGCTGGCGGCTGAGTTTTTCAGAACGGTGGTTGAACCCCAAGCCAATGAACTGCGGCTGGCGTTAACCCTCCTGCACGATCTGAATTTCCAAGCCGGTCAAGCGCACCCAAGCGTCATCAGAGAAGGGACCGAGATTACAGAGGATCAAATTAAAGGACTTTTTGAATTAGTCGTCTTCATTAAGACCCCGCGTAACCAGGCCATTGTTGACGGCCAGATCACCATACCCAATGATCTGTCGCAGGCAGCGAGCGGCAATACCAAGACTTTGAATCTTAAGATGGAGACCGTCGCCCAATTGATCCAGGAGATCGTCACGGAGTATCAAATCTGGACGGATAGCGGTTTGATCGCTAAGATCGCCAGAATTCATGGAATTGACCAACTGGATGCCGACAATGTTGTTCACCGTCAGGTGGTCTCCAATGTGGCCAGCACGATCAAACGCTCTTATCGCCCCACGTTGGAAGAGGCCTACTTCGATATTTTCTATAACCAGAAATACGAACTGCCGCTGACGCTCAATAGTTTAGAGGAGCTTAAGGCGTCACTCGATAAACAGATTGCGGTTCTGGATGCTTTGGCCGCCAATCCGAACGGCTGGCAGAGTTTAGTTCTATTATTACCGATTGATGGCGCAGGATATAACGGCGCCCTGATCGCCCACCGTCAGGTGATTGCCGATCTGGCAGCGCTGATCGGGGCAGAGAGTGTGAAAGCGGCCGATTTGAATATTCCTTATAACAACAAGATGCCGCGGTCCAATCTGGCGCAATCCTTTACGCTGGGTCCTGCGGATCGCGAAATTTCCATCGCTGTGCCGGCGAACCAGAGGATCCAGAACACCGGAGATCTGGTCAATATATTGGTGCGGCGCGCGGGGCATTTGGAGTCTCTGAATTCAAGGTGGAATGACATCAAAGTTCTATTCCCAGTCACGGGCCCCACCGGATATAACCGGAGTCATCCACTGGATGTCCAGGCGCTGGCCGACATGGACGGCGGGTGGGCCAAGAAGGGGCTTGAGAAACAGGCCAAGGGAGTTCCAGGAACGTTGGAAGCGTTGATTCTTCAGGAACGGGCTTCCTTCTTAGGGCTTCTGAGCAAAGCGGCCGGTTTTGGGAACGAGCTCCTGCCGCCGGCAAACAGCGCCTTGCGGAGTTTCTTCCAAAATTATCAGGGAGTGGAGGATACCACTCTCATCAACGTGGAAGAAGTTCAACCCGACTACCCCTTTACTCAAAAGCAGACCAAGAAGATTTTTGATCTGGCCGGTGATTCTGCCATCAGCGGCCTGGCGAATTTAAAGAGCAGCTATGAAGCGCGCCAGGCGGCCATCAGCGGTTTTAATGCCGAAGTCGCCAATCGGGGAGTACAGAATGAATTCATTACCGTCTACGGGCAGACGGCTGACGGGCGTTTGTACGACTTTATCCATCATCCGATCATTGATGGCGTTAAGAGGGATATCACATCGGATGAAAAAGAGCAATTCTTCGACATGCTCCCGCTGGCGGCACGGCTGTTTCAGGATGCTCTGAAACCAGAGAATCAACAGCTCCGCGCCGATCTGTTGGCATTTGCCGGAGTCAATATCATCCAGGGACAGGGGAGACTGAACGATGACCAGATCGGGCGATTGTTTGGTCTGGTCAGTACGATCAATACTCTCATGAGCCAGAAAAATGGCTGGAAGCTCCAAGGGCTGGATCAATCCAAGAACTGGGAGACGACCGACTTTGACAAAGTGATCCCGCTCTATCTAAACACCGGCGAAAAAGGGATCGCCCAGCAGGTCGTCAATGATCCGGCGCACCGCTGGACAAGTTCGCTGCTGCAGTTTACCGATCCGCTCCAATACTTCAGGCAGGAAGTGCACAACATGGCGGAACTGGTTCGCAGCTCCTGGGGCGACATCGCTTATCAGGCGGGGTTGTCCACCGATCCTAACGCGCCTCCTGCTTATCTGGGAACCCAGAATCCGGATCCACAAGAAGTGAGCCCTGAGTTAAGAAAACAGATCAAACAGCACCGCACCGCCATCGCCAATCAGGCGGCGTTTCTGCTGGGGCAGAGAGCGGAAGATGATGCCGATTTAGCGGAGAAGGGGACGTATTATCGTCCGATTGCTGAAAAGGGACGCTATGATTTTAAGACGAGGGAAGAAAAGGAGCTCGATCTGATAAAGGGACAAGAGAATTTAACTCCTGAACAGAGACTGCAGCAGCGGATTGCCGGTATCCGGCTGGAATCTTTTGTGAAACAGAACACCGCCGTTTGGACAGGCGCTCAGTGGGACGAAGCATATCGGGAGTTTGGATATACACCGGAAGAGATTGCCCAGCTCAAAGCGGGACAGGAAATCGGTGGTTTGTCAGAAACGAAGTTAAAAAAGAGAATCACAAGTGAGATTGCCGCGGCGATGCAAGATGAGTCGTGGGCATTATTGGCGTTTGATGTGGCGTTCGTCAGCAATCTCGGAACCTTGACAGAAAAATGGACAGGCGGCTATCAGTCTGATGTGACCACAGGCCTACCGACCAACTTTGTTCAGGTTTGGGAATTGGTAAAAGCGGTCCGAATGGTTCAACAACGGCGTGATGACAAGAAAGAAACCGTAATAAACCTGCAGAGTGGCAATCCTGAAAAGAAAGATTTGACGAAAGCAGAAGATTTGGCCAAAGGAACAGCGGAGTGGGTCAATACCATCGTCACGAGCTTCAGGATTCAGGTGAAGATCAAACAGGCCATCACCAATTGGGTCAGTGCTCACAGCGGCTCGGCAACGGAGCCGGCAACGGAGGATACCTTCTGGGCGAGGATTGGGGCTTTTTATCAAGGGGCGTTGGTCTCTAACAGCGCTGTGCGCGGACAGTTCATAGCCGATTGGGCTCATATTGTGATTACGAATAAGGTAAAGTTGATTAATATTAAGGAAAACAAGGAAGGAGAAGAAGAACTAGCGAAAGATCCCTTAACAGGAGATCTTTTGGATATCACAGAGGAACAGATTGTGAATCGGAATGCCTTACTAGGAGAAATCATACAAAAAATTGCCGACAGAAATATTAACTGGAGAGAGATTGCGGAGATTTATGGTTTAAGCAAGCCCGATGTCGAATTGCAAGGATATATTGCTGCAGTTTGGCAGAGAGGAATCATTCAAGAACTGGGAACGCTCATCGAAGTGAGTCAAACCCAGCGTTCTCTTATCATTGATGGCGTTTCAAAGACCGCTTATTGGAATCTAGGGTTTAATATCAGAAGCAGAACGGTGGAACCAGAAGAGATTACCGAGCCGTTTACGGTGGATGGGTTGTTGGGTTCTCTCTTTGGGCAAATCCAGATGAGCGATGAAGTGAAAAAGCTAGAACAAGCAGGGACCTCTTTCTGGGACCAGGCCTATGATGATATGGGATTATCGCGATCTCAGATTCTATTCCTGCAACAAGACCCGCAAGAAGCAGCGAAAGTACAACGGACGATTCTGGCCAAAGCGATTGCCGCGCAAAACCATGACGCGTGGAAGGTCCTCTATGAAGACAAGGATTTCATGAACGCTTTGTGGGAATTGAAGAAATTAAAATGGGGGCTCAGCGGGTCGGCATGGAGCGCTAACGATCCAAGCATACCGGCAATCTGGGAGACCTTTTTGATCATCCGGATGATCCAGCAGTCGGAGCGGTCTGGATACATTACGACGGTCAACCTCGATCCTGAGAAAACGAAGACCGTTGTCCACATAGACGGCACTCAAACGATTGTAAAGATCGGTCTTGGCGGAGCCGATTTCCAGAAGACGGCTTCTCTCATCGCCCAAGAAGTCAAAGAAGATATCGAGCGGCAGGCCGCTTTACTCAAACTGATTCCCGCCGTCAATGGATGGGATCAGATCTACAAACTCTTCGGGTTTGAGGCGAAGGATATCATTGACATCGGCACCAGCCCCTCTTCTTCCACTCAAGATGAGGTCGAGAAAATTCGCGGGCAGATCTTGGGCGAGTTGGTGGCCGTAATGAAGATGAAACTAGACGGGAGTACGCAGACGCTATGGAATTATCTAATGAGTCAGGAGCATTTCGTCGAAAACGTCGGCAAGTCAACTGATCAATGGACAGGAGGGTATCGAGAAGATGCGTCAGGTAATCCGACTGATTTCAATCAAATGATTACTCTTGCTGGCATTGTGCGTCAAATCCAGCAGGCGGTTGGAGGACGACAATATGTTATCACAGAGACACTTCGTACTGATCGAGATCCCAAGATCGAACTGACCGAAGAGACGTTCGCACCGGCCCAGACCCGCTACGATATCTACCAGCAGAAATTTGTCAAGAGGACAGATATCCCTTCAGGAGATGTCCCTTTCTGGGCCAACCGGATTGTGGATATCTATCAGGCGCGCGCCGAGCTTCGGCAGGCGGTTAGCGACTTGAATAAAGGAGAGAACCCGATTACAGAAGATCAGTTCTGGGGGTATGTCTTTAATTATTACGGGTTGCCGGAAAGCTTGGTGACAGATGCAGCCAAGGCAGGTATCAAAGATTCCATCAAAGACCAACTCTTCAGCGACTGGGCGTACATGGCGGCGACGGATATGGTTCGCATCCGCAGTTCCGAGGACGGCACGTTAGCGGCTGAAACTCATGCTAAAGATGTCTACGGAAAGGACACGGATGTCACGGCGGTAGATGTTGTCCAGCGACAAGTTTTGAACGGCCAGTTGTTGAAGGGGCTGAGTGCGCCGGAAGGTAAATGGAATGACGTGGACTGGGCGTTCAATGGAGTCAACGGCTCCGCGGCGCTGCAAGGATGGACGGCGTATACGTTGCCGGCAGAGATGACTTTAGAAAAAGCATGGCAGCAGCAGGGAGTGGTGGATGAATTGGTGACGCTGATTCTGGACAGCCAGCAAGGAAAGGTACACGGGGTGAGTCTGACGCCCGCCGTTTTAGGAGGAACTTTTGGGAAGGAAGAAGCCAAGGATTCCCCGGCCTTAACTGTTCAGGATGTTCTTGCCCGCGTGACAACGCAATCGGGATTCTGGCAGAAAGCATGGGATCAAATTCGATTATTTGCTGGTCAGGTTGGCGTGAAAGCGGCTGAAGGGGCGGAGGTTGATCCGCAGCAGGCCCGCTTGACGCAAGGAGAAGCGGTGTTCTGGGGCCAGATTTTTGGAGATCTTCTTGCCTCTTCGGCAGAGGTGAACGCTTTGCCGGCGGATGATTTAAGAAAAGTAAAACGTCAGGTGATTGCCGAAATGGCCGCGGCGCGGCATCAGAAGGAAGCCGAGGAGATCAGTAAGAATGCAATCCTCTTAAAAGATAATTTCACGTTACGCCATGAGGAATGGGGGGTGGGGGCGGGAACAGAAACTCAGTGGGTGGATCTGGGAACTTTCGGCGCTAATTGGAATCTTTTCTTAATGATCCGCTCGATCAACGGCAGCCGGGCGCCGGCGAGTTTTGTGGTTTACACCGACTACCGCACCGGCGTCCCTCAGAAAATTCCTGTTACTCAACCGATCGAAATGAAAGATATCCAATACCAGCTCCGCGCGGAGATTCTCGTCCGAAACACGATCAAGAATTTTATCGTCCCATCAAACCAGTTCAGGGGCGACATAGAGAAATTCTGGAAGACTATCGAAACCTATCAAGGCATCCCGTCGGGAGTTGCCAACAAACAGCGCGTCAGAGACCAGATGATCTCTGACTGGGGGAGAATGGCTTGGACAGGGAAAATCCAGATCGCTCAACTCAACAGTGACCAGCTCGGAGAAGAATTGCCGGCAAAAAATCCAAGCGATCCTGTGAATGGAACGAACGTGACACAATGGACTTCTCTTCCCGCGCCGAATGCCGTTTCTTTGATGGAAGGACTGAATCCGCTCCGGCTGATCTCGCGGGCGGTCGAGGGAGGGATTATTCTGGATCAAGGATTGCGCACTTACTTTAACGATGGAACCGCCACTCGTTCCTCAACGGTTGCCCGCGCTTATTTAAAGGATAGTTCCAATGTCCAAAAAGATAAGTCAGGGGAAGCAGTTTCCTTAGGGCAGTACATCGCCGCTCCCTGGCAGACGGCGGTGATTCAGGAAGTGCTCGACATGATCGAGTTCAGCCAAAGCCGTAAACAGATACCAACCATCAATCTCGAGACCGGAGAGTTGGAGTGGGGGAAGGTGAAGGGGCCGATCACACTGACAAAGGATATCCTACCGGCGCTGCCGGGACGAGCCATGATCGCCGATAAAATAGTGGCGTATGGATTGGAAAACTTCTGGGCAGTCGCCGCAAGAGATATCAACAAACTGAAAGCTGACGAGCCGGTACCGTCATTCAACATAGATATTGTGCGGCGTCTGATTGCTGAGATGGAAGTTACGCGGATGACAGAGCGTTGGAAAAATGCAACTAAGGATCAGGAAAGGATGGGGGCGCTCTTTGAGCGGGCGTTTGCCAAAGGGAAGTGGGGATTGACCGAAGCGAATAAAGAAACTGAAAAAGCGAAATGGGTCTTGACGGATGATTCAGCGAAACCGCTGGCGGCGCTTTGGGAACTTTATCTCACCTTTGGCAAGGGGATCAACATTGACGTGTTTGCTGTTGATGAAGAAACAGGGAATCCGATTCCAATCGGCGATCCGGTCTCCGACGCGGTCGCGGACAAATTCACTGAGTTGAAGCCCGAACAAGAAGCGGAAGTAGACGCGAATATTATCAAGATTAAAGCCGGCATCGCCAAGTGGCTTGAAACAAACAGCGAAGCCGATTTCTGGAAGAAAATTTACAGTGACTTGTTGTTCCGTCTGGAAGACATTGATCCGGACGCGGGCGAAGAAGTTGTCCGGGACCAGATTATCACCGAAATCGCGGTGCAGAGGGTATTGAAGAAGACCGAGTGGGGTCAGTTGACTTCAGATGCGACTTTGCCGGCAAACTTACTGGAGTTGAACCGCTACCGCGGCCGATGGGGATTGACGTCTGCTCAGCAGCCAGATGCGGCTGTCCAAACTTCATGGGCGGCGGTGAATCCTGATTCTCTCTACTTCCCGCAGATTTGGGAGTTTTTCCGTTTGGGCCGCCAGTTACAGGCGGCTGACGCGAATGTTCGCGTGCAGCCGAACGCAGACTGGACTCAATGGACCCCGGCGGCTCTGACCACGAACGATGAAAAACCGACTGCCGATAGTTTAATCACTTCTACAGCAGAAGAGGTTCTGCTCTGGAAAGAGATCAAAGCGCTTCAGTCCGGTCTTGAAATCAGCGAGCAGCAATTCTGGGATAGCCAGTTGGCTTATTACAATGTCCCTAACGGGAACCGGCCAACGGATCTGACGGAACCCAAAGAAATGACATTCAGTGGTTTCAAGGATGCCCTGATTGGAAACTGGGCTTACATTTCTCACACCAACAAGATCAAAGCATTTAATCCGGCGGCCGGGGAATGGGATGATCTTCAAACTCTTGCCAAGGATCCGGTTGATAAGGATCTGGATCACGACATCACAGCGGCAGAGCTGATTCAGAAGCAGGCATGGGCCGGGGCGTTGGCGGCTCAAGTGACGGCGGACCAGTGGACGACGATCGCCGAAATGCAGGGGCGGACTTTCACCGCGGGACAGATGCAGGATTGGCAGCAGAATTGGTTGAACGAACAGGCAGGCCTCTTATGGTGGAGCCGGCAGGTGGTTGGTGGAGAGAGGCGGATCGTTGGGATTGATCTGGTCTCTAAAGACGAAGGCAAAACTTATCAGTGGGTTCCTGTCTGGCAGACCGTTGACCGGCAGTTGGAGTATAGCGGCGTCGTGGAGCGAATCGGTTATCAGATTGCTTTATGGGAAAGAGTCAAGGGTTTCCTGGAGGCGCACCCTGATCAAGTCTCCCAGATTGCCGCTCAAGTGGCCGATGATCTTCGGTTGCGGGCGGCGGAGCGGGACGCGCTGGCGCAGGGATTGGCGACGGAGACCGGCCGCAAAGCATGGCTGAAGCGGATCGGGGACATCGCTGCGGCGGCCGCCAAGACGACCGGCGGCCAG